>CAZBUW010000010.1:0-45335 GCA_964495195.1 uncultured Roseburia sp. | reverse complement strand
AAACAGCATCTCTTTTTGTGATATGATACAATTTTTCATGAGCCTGCCCTTAAGGATGCGTCCCCAACGGACAAAAGGGTGCGTCCCCAACGGACAAAAGGGTGCGTCCCCCCAGAAAAAGTGGTATTATATATTATATGACAGCCTCTTGTTTCCGAACTGAAACTTAGGTGAACAAACACTATAAATAGTGAGGTAAACACATGAATACTTACGAAAAAATCGGAGAACTTGAAGGGGAAACCCGCCGGGCATGTGGCATCAAAGCAAAGGATTTATGTTCCGGCGTCTGTTCCGAAAGCAGGCTAAAAAAAATAGAGGCGAATATCGGAACAACCGATTATCTTACAATGAACCGGCTTTTTTCCAGAATGGGAAAAGTCATTAATCGAATGTCACTGCTCTTGTCTGAAAATGATTATCTGGAATACTATTATCAGCAAAAATCTATCTGCCTGATTCAAGAAAAAGATGTAGAAAAATTAGGAGAACTGCTCGATGAATATCAGCATCAGAACGCCAAAGAATCCCCTCTTCAAACGCAATACCTCTATGTCTATATGGGAATCGAAAAAATACTGCGTGGAAAACATCAGGAGGCGATAGCACTCCTGCAAAACGCAATCGACCTGACACTTCCCTCCTTTTCGATACAAAATGTACACCATTATCTTCTCTCAGAAGATGAAATCAGTATGGTCTTACTATGGTTATACCAGCGCGGAATGTCAGGGGATGAAGCTGCCGCAAGTGAAACCAAAGCGCTGTGTATGGAATTGGAAAAACGTGACTTTGACTCCGATTTATGGGATACCATATTTCCTAAAACGGTCTGGATATGGAGACAGCTCGCACTCCTCCGAGACAGAGAACCCGACAAATTGGAGGAGGTAAATGATTACTGTGAAAAGGTTTTTGCTATGTTGACAGATGAGATGCGTCTGTTTTACCTGCCACAGTTTCTGAAAATAAAAATTGAAATTCTAAAAGCTAAAAACGACCCTGAGGAAATGAATCGGCAAAAACAGCGTGACGCCTTACAAAAACTTTATCAAGCGCACGGAGAGACTTATCGCGAAGACGAGATAGAACTCTGGGGAAGTCCCCGACATCAACGGCTTTCTATCATCAAGGAACTGATAAGAACAGAACGTCAATACCAGAATTTAGTACAGGAAGAAATGGCTGAACTAGCAGAAATTGACCAAAAAACCTTATCCCGGATTGAAACCGGAAAAAACATACCAAAAGCAGGCACCCTGCAAAAAATTATGAAGACTTTAGACCTTGAACAACATCTTTACAGCACCGAGATTGATGTCACCGACTTTTCCCTTTTAGAACTGCTGAGAAATAAGAAAAAAGCATACGCTCAAAGCAACGTAAACGAGGAGCTTAAGATCTTATCGATACTGCAAAACAAACTTCCGAAAAACCGGAGAAACCAACAGTATTTAGACTACCTTGAAACCGATCTCGCCAATCGTCAGGGGCTGCTTTCAAATGAGGAAGCAATCGTAAAATGCAAACAGATTTTCGAGCAGACAAGAAGCTTTGAAATAGAAAATTTTTCAAACGTCATATTGAGCCAGACAGAATTTAAGATTGTTATCCTAATTTCATTGCTGTATCTGAAAGAAAAGAGATACCATGAAATTTTACATCTTCTTAAAAATGTACTGCAAGGATATGACTCCAGCGAGATTGATGAAATTTTCTATTCCGGAGAGCTTTCTCTTCTATTCGCCCATTTATCCGCTGCTTCTGGAGAGCTCGGTGAAACAGAACAGGCAATCTCTTACTGCAACAGGGGGATTCGGCTCCAACTGAAAAATGGTACAGGCTTCATGCTGACACACCTTCAGGCTCAGGTCTGTTTTCGTGAAATAGATCTGGGTCGTTCGCAGGAACATTGCAGGAAAAACTATGAAGAGTTATATCATCTTATGACCCTCTGGAATATGAAGTGTGAAAGTGCGGTGATTGCAGATGATTACGAAAAAAAGTATCATAAAAAAATCGTTATCTGTTAGTAAACAATTCAATGGGCGGGAAAAAAGGATCTTCTAGCGGAACATTTACTGATGAAATAATTGCGATAGATAACAAAAACGCCAATCGTATAATATGTAATCTCTTTTTCATTTGTAATTCCTTTCTAAACATTTATTGCTTTATCATAACCTAAATTTTATCAATAGTTTATACCAAAACACGAACTTAAAAAGTTCCGGTTTTGGTATAAACTATATCCAAGCCACATGATACAGTAATCGTGTCGACAAAAAACACTAAACAGAAAGGATGGATAAAACAAATGAAAATTATCAGCGAACCTATTAGTAAAGAGTCTGTTATCTCAACGGCTCAGTGCTGTAATGGAGCAACCATTTTCGCAACACGCTAGTAATTAAACACAATACTAGAAAAAAGGTTCCCATATTCTTAACGGAACCTTTTTTCTGAAACAAAATGGAGATGAAACAAAATGAAAGAATCTTTCTTTAATTATAGAATAGCATTAGACGAAAAGAAATTTATTTTTAACACAAATACATGCGGGCTTATTGAGTTGACCGGAGAACCACTTACAGAAGATGAAAAAAAATACTTATATGACAATGGTTTTTTGGTCGAAGATGATTGTGATGAAATCTTAAATCTTGAAAATGAAATTAATGAAAACATTGCAAAACCAACAGATTGTCTAGAACTTACAATTGCTCTGACCAATCAGTGTAATTTCAATTGCAAATACTGCTATCAAGACAAAAATGAAACTGTAATGTCTCACACTGCGGCAGAGGAAATCATTCAAAAAATCAATGTTCTTGTAGAAAACCAAAATTACACTTCCATACATATTCATTATTTTGGCGGGGAACCATTGTTAAATGTACCAATTCTATTTTACCTAAATGAAAAAATAAAACAGCTTTCACACACAAAAGGATTGAATTATAAAGCTTTTCTAACCACAAATGGTTCCTTACTTAATGATGATATCCTTTCCAATGTGGACTTTTATTCTATCCAATTAACTTTTGACGGATTAGAGCATACACATAACAAACTTAGAGTATCAAATTGCTTTCATTTCAAGGAGGAATATGACTTAATCGGCAAAATACTTCAAAAAACTAATGCATTTGTCTTACTACGAATGAATATATGTAAACAAAACAAAGCGGATGTATTGAAGTTACACGAACTAATTATAAAAAATTACGGAAACGAGAGAATAAGAATCAATCCAAATAGAATGATCAAATATCATAAAGACGATAAATTCGATATGCTTACAGTCCGGGAATATTCTGATATATTATTCCAATTATATATATTAATGGAAAGTCTGACACAAAAATACAATCTCCCTACTCCAAGAAGCCTCCCTTGCAAATTTTTATGTGGAAATGCATATGCACTTAGTCCAGATGGGTATTCAACATTTTGCAGTGGATTAATGGAATCGGAAGCAACTAAGTTCAAAGATATCGATGTCAACCAAAAAAAGAAAATATCATTTCGGGAAGAATGTAAACGTTGCAAATGTTTGCCACTTTGTCTGGGGGGATGCATGATGCAACATGATTTAAAAGCCGGCAGTTGTATTTATGAAAAATATCATATAGAGGATATTGTAAAACATTATCTTATAAGAAACACTACACATCAGGAGGACCTAGAATGAAAACCAGAGAACTAAAAAAATACCCGTTACAAATCCTCGCCATGGTACTCAGCATTTTTATCGCCATGACCGTTCCCATGCTGCTCAGCTATCTGATCGACAACATCATTATCACCGGAAATTATGAAAATCTGGCTTCGTGGTGCATCGCCGCCTCCCTCATTGCCATTTTGAGCGTAATCCTCAATTTCACATTTACAAACTATCTTCCGGTAAAAATCGGAATCGCAAACTCCTTTAAATTACAGAAAAAAGCGATTACTGACATCTTAGGCATAAACCAGTCCATCTATTTTCAGAAGGATAAGGGGTACTATTATAATCTGACTACAAATAGTTGTTCTTCTTACGGAGATCTCCACGAGGAGGTTTACTTGAATCTGGTCAGCAACTTCATCTATCTGGCGGGCATCCTCGCCCTTGTAACCTATTACAGCAGAGCGTTCGGAATCTTTTTCCTGCTGTACGGAATCATCCTTGTCATTCTTTCCTTAAGGGGCGCCGCTCCTCTCTTTTCCATGCAGAAGAATGTATTGGAAAAACAGGACATTTTCTTTGACGCTCTGCGAAACGTAATTGAAAACAAAACTTCCATCAATGCGATTCATGCGGAAAATTTTTTCGAGGACAGGGCAAACAAAACAATCGATGTCTACCAAAAACACATTCTGCGCTATCGTTTCTGGGACTATCTGTGCCAGTATCTTCCCACCGCAGCCAATCAGATTTTTAGCATCCTGTTTTTGTTCCTCTCCGCGCTTCTTGTAAAAAATGGGGAGATTACCGTCGGAATTTTGTTGCTGGGATATCAGTACCTCAGTTATTTTGCCGCTCCTATCTCTAAGATTTGTTCCATCCTCATGCGGTACAAATCCAACAAGATTCATTTTGAACGCGTCGACAATCTGTCGGAGGACTCCGCTCTGCCAAAAGAGACAGAGGCACTTCAGGTCGAAAAAGAACTCATTTTTCGGACAGAGGGACTTGATTTCTACAAACCAGTCAACGAAACCAAAGAACTTCTGTTCCACTTAGATGAGATGATGCTTCCAAAAAACAGTCTCTGCATCATCAAAGGGGAAAACGGCAGCGGCAAGAGTATGTTCCTCAACATGCTTTTAGGAAACATCGCCGCAGAATACACAGAAGGGCACTTTACTTTAGCGGAACAGATACAGGACACTGCGTTTTTGACCTATCCGGTCTTTACCGTGAACGGAACCTTTGAGGAAAACTTATTTGGAATCCCAAGAAATGAGCAGCTTATGAAAATGCTCCATGTCGATTTCAGCGAAAAAGAAATTACGAGCAATCCAATCAATTTAAGCTACGGACAGCAGCAGAAGCTCGCTCTTTTGCGAGTGCTGGGCTCCGACCGCAATATCCTTTTCCTCGATGAACCATTGTCCAATCTCGACACCACCACACAGCGAGAGCTCATCGACTACATTATAGCTTTGAAACACCAAAAAACTATATTTGTCGTCATGCACAGCACAGAACTCGACGCATACGCAGATCACATTATCCAGATTGAAGATAAAAAATTTAAATTCCTGTAGTTCGCCGGGGACGCACCGCTGGGGACGCACCCTTTTGTTCAGCGGGGACGCACCCTTTTGTTCAACGGGGACGCACCCTTTTGGGTAGGCATACATAATTCTATTACACATCACAAAGAGAGACACCGTTTTGCAAAATTGGGGAATGAATTAGCATCTCTTAATATCTTTGTATTATACCAGCAATCAGCAGACACGATGTCTGCTGAAGGCACAACTGAGCCATGGATGGCGAATTTGTGCCGTTTGCGCCAACTGTCGATAGCTATTTCAAAGATATTTAGAGATACTTATTCATGCACCATTACGCAAAACAGCATCTCTTTTTGTGATATGATACAATTTTTTATGAGCCTGCCCTTAGGGTGCGTCCCCGTTGGACAAAAGGGTGCGTCCCCAACGAACAAAAGGGTGCGTCCCCGGCGAACGACCCCGGCGAACATCAGCCTGCATAAGCCGTGTACGGCCCGATTGTGACACTTGTCACCTTTCCGTCTTCCACAGAAAAATAGACGGCATAGTTTCCAAATCCCTTTCCGGTCGCATAACCGTAATTCTCCCCGTCGGACCCTTCCAACTCCTGCATGCCAAAGGCTGTCGCGGCCTCGGCCGCGCTCTTTTGCTCCATCCCCGGATAAATTCCAAGAATTGTAAAATCTTTCACCTGCACATTCTTATATTCCAAAAATCCAGCGTCTAGATAGTCAAATGTGAAGACTTCCGCGCCATCCACAAGTCCGATCTTTTGCTCCCCGTACTCGTCTGCCGGATTTACCTCGACACCGTACTTCTCCTCGAGCAGCATCTCAAGATCCGCAACTCCCATGCCGCCCTGCATCATCAGCAGTCCGAAATCCCTGCCGTAGACCAGCCCGTTCTCCATCTGCCTCTCGCAGAGCAGCTGCACATAATCTGCGGCATAGTTCTCATAATTCTCATAGGACAGATTTTTCCATTTGACCGGAATCTCTTTCGCCCCGCCGAGCGTCTCTTTGCGCCATGCCTTGTAATCCGCCTCGTCCATTCCTTTTTCATAGAAGTAATTCCCGCCCTGCTGAAAAAAATAGAGGATTCCGTCTCCATCCTCATCCTGGTCATCCGGGAATGCTTCCCCGTCATAGTTCTCAGGATAATAACTCTTATCCCACGCCTCCACGCTTCCGAACGTTTCATAAGTCCTTGTAGTTTTATCGAACGCATATAATTGGTACGGCCAGAAATCCGGCCCCATACTGTGGTTGTGGGAAGCGCTCGCCTCCGCCCAACCATTCTCGTAATAACACACACCCGGGAACTCCGACAATTCCAGATAGACCTCATCCTCCTGTGCGTCGTATCCGTACACATCCTCATGCATCCCCGCCATCACAGTCGTAGAATAGGAAATCATAAGTTCCTCCTCCCCGTCTCCGTCTACATCGGCAATGGCGAACTGATTGTCCTCCATCTCCCCGAATGATGCGTCCGTCTCATAATCTACGACAGAACCATCCGGCCATGTACCGGTTCCAATCAACTGCGCCAGCACATCTGCGTAGCGGCTTCGTCTTTTGGCAGTAAGAAACTCCTTCTCCTCTTTTTCTTCCGCCTCTGTCTCCGACTCACTCTCTGTCTCCTCCACCGCCTCGGTCTCCGTGACAGCCTCCGACCGGTCTCCGTCCGCCTCCTTCTGCTCCTGTTTTGCAATCTCGTCCCTGATTGTCGTCCCACAGCCTGCCAGAAGCAGGCATCCCAGCAGAACTGCCGCAACCATCTTTTTCATAACCGCTTTCCTCCCTGACTCTTTTTCTGCTTAAAAATCTCTTATCTAAAAGACAACCCCGGTACAAACGCAGTCCCACAGCAGGATATCTCCATGGACACACTGTCAGGCGCCGCACATTTTCCGCGTCATGCCTGTTCAAAAAATCCCAGATGCTTTAGTGCCTGCTCGATACCGTTCTCGCTGGCTTTCGCTGTCACGTAGGACACCATCTCTTTGAGCGACTCCGGCATCGCGTTGCCCATCGCCACACTGTGCGGCACAAAGGAGAGCATCGGCAAATCATTGTTGCTGTCCCCGAACGCGTAGGCGTCCTCCAACTGCAATCCAAAATGCTCTAACAAAAATGAAATTCCGGTCGCCTTCGAATAGTGGTGCGGCACAAACTCACAGAAGTTGCCGCCGCGGTCAATGTACTCAAAATGAAGGTCACTGACCTCGCGGAATTTTGCGAGCTGTTCCTCCCGCTCATACCAGACGACAAATTTATCACAGGTAAAATCCTCCGCCTCCGGATTGTGCGACATATCATAATGGTGCTCCCGAAACGCATAGTACTGTCCCCTTGCCCCCGGATGGTGGAATGGTCTGCTCCGGTCAAAGATAACTTCCTCCCTCGACTCAAAGCAGATGTCCACATCCACCTCTCTCGCCCGCTGTAAAATAGCCGCCACAACCTCGTGCGGCTGGTTTACATAAAGAAGTTCCTGCGTTCCATAGTAAATATTTGTCCCGCAGCCGCAGACATAACCGTCAAAACCAATCTCGCGAAAACGCGGCTCCACGTTCTGAAAGCACCTTCCGGTGTTGATAAACATCAGATGCCCGTTCTCCCGCGCCCTGCGGATGGCGAGCACTGCACTGTCCGGTATGGAACCGTCCTTCTCCGATGTGATTGTCCCGTCTATGTCAAAAAAAGCTATCTTTCTCTTACCCATTCTGTCTCTCCTGCCTTTTTCTAAATTGATTCCAAGTCCGGGTTTTGCACGCTCCCGGGCTTGCGCGGCGCTTTGCCTTAGACATTATATCGTGATTTCATCACTCAATAATTTCGCCGAACACGCTTGCGCTCATTATAGCATGAATCTCAGAAAAGAAAAAGTGTTCCTGGTATGCTGGCAGATATAGCCAGCTTCTAGCGGTAACGGTTGCTGTCACGGTACATTCTCATCCCCAGCAGCGCCATCCCGTAGAGTCCGGCGCAAACTGCAAGAATCAGCGCAAACTCCCTCTGCGGTGCGTACGACGCCGGACCGACGCAGAGCAGACACTGTGCCGCGAGATAACAAACCGGCAGGAAAAACAGTGCCAGCAACACTTTTCCCGCCCCATTTTTTCGAAATACAAACGCCAACACTCCCAGTACCGCCGCTGCTGCAAGCATCACCATAGAGTAAAAACCGAGCACGCTCCGGGACATCACCATGCCTCCCCCGTTTGGATTCGGGTTCGTTCCATATGCAAAAATCATATTCTCCGTCTTTGTATAATCCAGATAATAGACCGCATCCACGTCTCCTCCCTGCTCCGCTATTACGATGGTTGTAGTTTGACTTCTGTCTTTTCCCTGCAGGGCGGATGTCCAGACTTCCACCTCCGCCACCGTCAGTCCCATCTCATCCTCATAAGTTGTCACGCCATGTCCCGCAATCGATGTCTGCACCCGCATCACGAGCGCGCCGCCGCCATCCACATAAAAGTCCGGCTGCGCCTCCTCCACGGAGAGATATACCGGTTTCGTCAGATGCCCGTACACCGTTAGCAGTACTGCATAAACCGCGAGTGCGAAGAATAGCGCCAACCTCAATTTTTTCAGAAAAATCTGCCGCCTCACCCCCACGAGCGGAACCTTCGCCTCCTCCTCCCCCTGTTCTGCCTCAAAAGCATCCCGCGCCGCCATTTTTCCATGCAGGCTGCGGCACTCCTCGCATTCCGCGAGATGTTCCTCGACCAGCTCCGCCGATTTTTTGCCTGCCATCCGCTCCACATACAGCGGCAGCAAATCCCTTATGACCTCACAATCCATCCTCATTCCTCTTCCTCCAATTCCTTCTGAATCTTAACCTTCGCACGATGATAAGTAACACACGCCCAATTCGCAGTCTTCCCGAACAGCCCGCCGATCTGTTCAAAACTCAATTCGCCGAACACCCGCAGCGTAAAGACCTCCTTGTAGGGTTCTGCCATCTCATGCAAAATCCGGTGAATCCGCCCGCTCTCCTCCCGTCGCAAAAAATCCTGCTCTACGGTGTCTCCCGGAATCTCCCAATCCGCTTTGCCTTCCTCGAAACTTCGCTCCCTTCCATGCTTTTTCAGATAGGAAAAATAGGTGTTTTTCGCAATCTGGCACAGCCAGCTTGTCATCTTACACCCGCCATGAAATTTGTCAATCCCCTGCATCGCCTTAAAAAACGTATCGCTCGTCAATTCCTCCGCCAATCTCGCATCTCTTGTCAGGCTGCACAGGAACCGGTAGACCTCGTCAAAATAGGCCCGGTAGACCGCCTCAAATTCCTGTTGTGTCACTCCATCACCTCCTCTCTCACTGCTAAGACTCCCGAACTGCAGAAATCTTACACATATTTTTCAATTTTATTCGTGAAATAGTAACAGTTCAGCTCGCGCCATTCTCATTCATGCGAGCATGATTCGTCTGTGCGATACGCTATGGCTGAACTGTTACGCAAAATATTCATCCGGCGTTCCGTAAAACGGTGTGATTTTCCCATCCTCCACCACCAGAATCTCCGTGGCGACCGACCGGATAAACGCCTCATCGTGGGAGACAAAGAGGAGCGTTCCCTCGTACTCTGCAAACATTTCCTCCAGCGCCTCCACGGACGGAATGTCGAGATAGTTCGTCGGCTCATCTAAAATCAAAAGGTTGACCCTGTCCACAAAAAGTTTCGCAAAAGCCAGCTTGATTCGCTCCCCGCCGGAGAGCACCCTCACCTTTTTCGTCATATCCCTTGCAGACAGGAGCAATCGCGCCAAAATCATGCGCGCCACCTCTTCCTTTTGCACGCTGACCTCCATCACATTCTCAAGAACCGTCTTCTCCGGATTCAGATTCTCAAAGTTTTGCTCGAACAGCCCAATCGATGCCTTTGGCACGACCCTGATGTCCTCCCGTCCCCCCTCATAAGCCTGCAAAATCAGGTGTAAAAGCGTCGTCTTTCCAGCGCCGTTGTCTCCGACGACAGCCACCCTTGCTCCGTTTCGGATGGAAAAAGAGGCATCCGCATAAATCATCCGCCCGTCTCCATAGGAGAAATTCACGTGCTCTCCACTTATGACAATGCGGTTTTCCGGCGGGTTTGTCAGCCTAAAATCCGGCCTGATTTTTGCCTGTTCCTTCGGCTTCTCCTTCACATCCATATGGGCAATTCTTTTCTCCACATTAGCGGCTGCCCGCTCCATGCCTCTCGCCTTGTCCTCGACCTTACGCTTCCCTCCAAAATTGATGTCTTTCCTGTCACTGCTCGAGAGGTTCTTTGGCTGCCGCACAATTGCGCGCGCCTTTTCCTTCTTTGCAACGATAACCTTCTCTAAGCGTTTTTTCTCCCTCGTATAATTCTCATACTCACTCCACTGCCTGTCAAGTGCCGCCTGCTTCAGCGAGGCGTAGGTGTCATAATTTCCCTCATAGCTTACGAGTTCCCCGTCAGCCACCTCAACGATTCTCGTACAGACTTCGTTTAGGAGCGCGCGGTCGTGACTAACTAAAATCATCGTCGGAATCTGCCTCATCAGCTCCTTTAATTTGGCGATTCCCTTTCTATCTAGATTTGTAGTCGGTTCATCAAAAAAGACGAGCGGCCTGTCGCTGCTGAACACCTCCGCAAGGCGAATCCGCGTATCCTCCCCTCCGCTGACTCTCTCCTGATAGAGCTGTTCCTTAATTCCAAGCACCTTACTCATTTTGCCGGAAATCTCGCCATAATCTGTCTCCCAAGCCTCGGCGCCTCCATTTTGCCACCGCATCTCTTCTACTCCGGTGCCCCCGGCTCGCTCCGGCATATTTTCCGCCCCGGCGCCCCCAGTTTGACCCGGCGCCTCCCTGCTCCACCTGTCTTCCGAGAACTGCCGGAACAGAAACGGTTCGCAGAACCGCTCCACCTTTCCCTCCTGTGGAGACAGTTCCCCTGATAGAACGCGAAGCAGCGTCGTCTTGCCGGCGCCGTTCGCACCGACAAGTCCAATCTTCTCGCCCTCCTGCACGCTAAATTCCTCAAAATCTAAAACTTCCTGTTCGCCAAAGATCACTTTAATCTCTCTCGCCTGTAATAACGTCTTTTTGACCATAAAAAAAATCCCTCCTTTTTTTCAAAGAGAGATTATCCACTTGCCGCCTATTCCGGCAATACCATCGAGCGCCGTGTCACCCTGACTGCATGTCAATCACAGCATGCCGGCAGCATACCAATCACAGCATGTCGGCAACATGCGGTGGTACACGAAGCGCACTTCACAATATGCCGACGGCACACAAAGCACACCTCACGGCATACCGACGGCACGAAGCACACCCGGCAATATATTGCAAGTGCATGACAGGCTGCGCACCGCAGCCTCCGATAATCTCTCATCTTTAAAAATGGATACAGCTATCCCGTACCACATTTGTCGCAACATAAGAAATTATCGAATCGTCATCCACCCACACATCCTTTCTTACGTTCCGCCGTACCCCGGCGAAACAGCTTATTCTTTTCTCAGTATATTTGTTTTTCCCCGCCGCGTCAAGCCTTTTTACAGCCAATTTTGTCCGCCTGTGAACCCATTTGGGAGACAAATCCTGCCCGCCTTGCTCGCTGCTTTTATCCTCGTCTAATATTTTCGCTCTTTTTGAATCTCAGACAGATCCATGCGGAAATCGTAGTATGTCTCGTCGACATACTGGATCTTTTCCACTTCCCCGCCGCGTTCTAACTGCCGGATTACCTCATCCACCAATGGCGCAAGCATGGGATTGCACTCAAAGTCCGCTGCAATCTCCCCTCTCTCCATAGACTCGAAAGAATCTGCCACCGCATCAAACGACAGCATAATCATTCCATCCTCCGGGTCGATTTTTCTTCCCGCTTCCCTGCTCGCCAAAATTGCACCGAACGTCATGTTGTCATTCTCGCTGACCACCACGTCAATCTGCTCATGCCTCTTTAGGAAATCCGCCATGACCTCCTGCGCCTTTGCCTGCGTAAAATCACCCGACGCCACATCGAGCATCACCCAGTTTTCGTGCTGTTTCATCACTTCGGCAAACCCTTCTGTCCTGCCAATCTGTGCAGAGGACTCCGGTGTCCCCTGCAGTGTTACGATATTGACAGTCCCCTGATCCCTGCCGCTCTCTGCGAGGTAATCCTCGAGCCACTTCCCAGCATTTCTTCCCTCTGCCTTAAAATCGCTTCCGACCCAGCAGGTATAGAGGCTCTCATCCTCGACCTCCACCATTCGGTCCGAGAGGATGACCGGAATCCCCGCCTCCTTTGCCTCCGCGAGAACCGCATCCCACCCGGTCTCAACGATCGGGTCAAGCACGATGTAATCCACTTCCTGCAGAATGAAATTGCGGATTGCCTTAACCTGGTTCTCCTGTTTCTGCTGTCCATCCTCGTAAATCAGATAATACCCATTCTCCTCCGTGAATGTCTCCTTAAAAGACTGGGTGTTTGCATTGCGCCAGTCGGACTCGGAGCCGACCTGCGCATAACCGACCACAATGCAGTCATCCTGCACAAAATCCTCTGTCTCAAGCATTGTACCGTCCTTCTCTGTCGCAATCTCCTGACTGCAGCCCGCCAGCATACATACAACCAATGCTGCCCCAAATACAGCTCTTTTTCTGTCCAAAATTCTCATCCTCTCTGTCCGCTATGCATTCCGTTTTTCTTTTATTTTAGCAAAAATACTCTGCAGCACAATGAAAAAGCACAACAGCGCTGCCACTGCGATATTCGACCATGAGCTCAAAAGCTTTCCGTTGGTCTTAACCAATGTGGAGATTGTTCCGTTGATAAGGACGCCGAAAAACGAACCAATGACATTTCCGACACCTCCGGTCAGCAGCGTTCCACCGATGACGGAGGATGCGATGGCGTCCATCTCAAGTCCAAGCGCCTGCTGCACGTTTCCGGACATCGTGTTCAAGCAAAAACAGATTCCTCCGATGGAACACAAAAATGAGGAGAGCACATAGGCTTTCAGCTTCGTCTTTTTCACATCGAGTCCCATCATCGTCGCAGACTGTTCACTTCCGCCAACCGCATAGAGACTTCTTCCAAACTTTGTATACCGCAGCATCAAAAATACGAGCAGCAATACCACAAGTGCAACTACAACCGTTATGCGGATAAACGGAACCTGTACAATCCCCTTCCCGTTGGTGTAAGAACCGAACGGAAGATTGATCTTAAAGTTTGCGAGCTTCACAAACAGTTCATTGCTGCTGATGGATACCTGATCGGTACAGATGACCGCCGTCATACCTCTCGCAAAAAACATGCCCGCCATCGTCACAATAAAAGGCTGGATATTTAAGTACCCGACGCAGAATCCCTGCACAAGTCCAAACACAATTCCCATCGCGAGCACGAGCACGCACAGAAGCACCGCGTTCATATGCCAGCGCTCCATCCCCACGGCGAGGAACATGCAGTCCATTGCGATTAAGGAACCGACCGAGATATCGATTCCGCCGGTCAGCATGACGCAGGTCATGCCGCAGGTCACGCAGAGAAGTCCGGCGTTGTTGATGAGCACATTCAAAAACGTTTGTAAATGTGTAAAACCTTTGTCCGCGTAAATGGCGCAGCCCACTGCATACATCACGAAGAACAGAACAATCGTAATCAGTAAGAGCAGCGTATTTCCATTCATCTTTTTCTTTTTCATGATGCACTGCCTCCCTTCGCAAGTTCTCTTTTCGCCGACATTTTTTTCATAAATGCCTTGAACGGAGGCGCCTGAATTGCCACGATAATGATGACAATGACCGCCTTATAGACCGGCGCCTGCTCCGTGGAGACACCGAGCGCATACAGCGTCGTCGTGATCGCCTGAATCGTGTAGGCTCCGATGATGGAACCCGCCAGGCGGAATTTTCCGCCGCCTAAGCTGTTGCCGCCCAATGCGACCGCTAAGATGGCGTCGAGCTCAAAGTTTAATCCAATGTTGTTCGAGTCCGCGGAACTGATGCGGGAAGCCGCCACAATTCCTGCGATTCCGGCGCACAGACCACACACGACATAACAGAGGAAAATAATGCGCTCCGATTTGATTCCGGCGATGCGGGAAGCTTTTTTGTTGATTCCGACGCTCTGTACATAGAGTCCGAGCGCTGTCTTGCGGAGCAGCACGGATGTAATCAGGATACATACAATTGCAACTACAATTGGCGTAGGCATAAACCCAAGGTATCCGCCGAATATCTTAAAGGAATCCTCCCTGACATATACAATCATATTGTTGCAGAGAAGCAGTCCGATTGCCCTCGCTGCCGAGAACAAGATCAGGGTCGCAACCATCGGCTGCACATTCATATAGGACACCAAAAATCCGTTGAACGCACCGCAGACGCATCCGATTAAGATTCCGCCCAGCACACCGACCGCAAGCGGCACCATCAGATTGTTCGTGGAAGATACCCCGTAACCCGCGAGGAGCATACAGCAGAACGATGCCGCCAGCGACATCACGGAACCCACGGAAATATCGGTTCCTGCGGAGGAAGATACGACAAGTGTCATTCCAATCGCGAGAATCGCAATCTCACTTCCACGGTTCAAGATATCGATGATACGTCCATAGAGGACACCGTTTCGAATCGATATGGTAAAAAAGTTAAATGCAAAATTTCCGGAAGCCACATCGTAAATGATATTGACTGCCATGACTAAAAACATACAAAAGATTGGCAGAAACAATGGCTTGCCGACTAATTTTTTGATTTTATTCATTTGCGCCACCTCCTGCGATTGCCTTCATGACATGCTCCTGTGTCAACTCCTCTGTAATCTCTCCGACATCCTCGCCATCCCTCAGTACTACCATCTTTGAACAGGTGCGAAGCATCTCCTCAATCTCCGATGAGATGAAGATTAAGCTCTTGCCCTCATCCGCAAGCTGTACGACCAATTTCTGAATCTCGGTCTTCGTTCCAACGTCGATACCCCGGGTCGGCTCGTCTAAGATTAAAAATTCCGGATCGGTCGCCAGCCAGCGCGCCAAAATCACCTTCTGCTGATTTCCTCCGGAGAGCTGTCCGATTAAGGTCTCGCGGCTCGCCGTCTTAATCTGCAGCAGCTCAATATATTTGTCTGCAATTTCATTCTGTCTGCTCATCGGGAGCAGTTTGAACATGCCCCTCTTTGCCTGCAGCGCCAGAATTATATTTTCCCGAACAGACAGGTCTGCAATGATTCCCTCCGCCTTGCGGTCGTCCGGTAGAAGCCCCATACCGAGATTCATGGCATCGATCGGCGCATCAATCCTGACTTCCTTTCCGTTCACTAACAATTTCCCTGTCTGATTTTTGTCTGCTCCATAGATGACGCGGGCAAGTTCACTTCGTCCGGAACCGAGCAGTCCCGTAAGGCCGACCACCTCTCCTTTGTGAATCTTTAAATTGAAAGGTTTAATCTTACCCTTATGACTCAGCCCTTCTGCATCAATCAACACCGGTGCATCGTCATAATTGCGTTCTTTCTGTGTCTTGATGGCGGCGAGATCATCAAAATCTTTTCCCATCATGGCGGCTACCAGCTTGACGCGCGGCAGCTCCTCAATCGGATACTCTCCGACCAGTTGACCATTTCTTAGGACTGTGATTCTGTCACAGACCGCATATACCTGCTCTAAGAAATGAGTGACGAATATGATGCCTACTCCCTTCGCCTTAAGCTGTCTCATAAGATTGAAAAGTTTCTCCACCTCGTGATCGTCTAAGGAGGAGGTCGGCTCATCTAATATCAGTACCTTGCATTCCATATCCACCGCTCTCGCAATGGCAATCATCTGCTGCAGCGCCAGCGAATATTCTTCCAGATTCTTCGTGACATCGATGTTGATGTCGAGTTCTTTCATGATTTTCTCCGACTTGTCTGTCATCGTCTTCCAGTCGATTGTACCTATCTTTGTCTTTGGTTCCCTGCCGATAAACAGATTCTCCGCAACACTTAAATTCGGGCAAAGATTTACTTCCTGATATACGGTAGAAATCCCCTTTTTCTGTGCATCCAGCGTAGAATGATTCACAACAGGCCCCTCGATTCCCTCCAGATGTATCTCCCCCGCCTCGAAAGCGTTAATGCCGGTCAGGCATTTGATCAAGGTTGACTTTCCTGCACCGTTCTCCCCCATCAGGGCCATAATCTCCCCTCTGCGCAAAGTCAGATCAACGTTATCGAGCGCCTTCACACCAGGGAATGTCATGGTAATGCCCCGCATGGTCAACACAACATTATTGTCCATTTTTCTCCACCCTTTCGTTAAAAATCGGGAGAGGCAAAGGCCTCTCCCGCCATATTGCTCTTAGTACTGAGCGTCTACGATCTCCTGTGTGACAACGGTAAGTGCCTGTTCCTCTCCATCTACAGTGATGGAAGAAAGAATATCTTCGTTTACATACCAGTGCTCAACCATGTATACTTCTTTCTCAGGTGTCTCGCCAGCCTCCAACTGTTTGATAACTTTTTCTACATCAGGAGCCGCGAGCGGGTTACACTCGAAGTCCGCGTTGATATCGCCCGACATTACATACTCGAGACCTGCTGTACAGGCGTCGAAGGAAACAAGGATGACATCGCCGTCCACTCCGTATTTGATACCGGCTGCCTTCATGGCATCCATCGCACCAAATGCTTCGTTATCGTTCTGGCAGATGACAACGTTGAATTTGCCTTCGTAACTCTTAATGTAGGACTCCATAACCTCCTGTCCGCCGGCCTGTGTAAAGTCTCCGGACTGGGAATCTAAGATGGTCCAGCCGTTCGCATCTGCAATCTCTTTGAATCCATCGGTACGTCCGATTGTTGCGGATGCTCCTGTCGATCCCTCAATCACGAGAGCGTTAATCTCTTCGATTCCCTTTTCAGCCGCGTATGCCTTTAACCATTCGCCTGCTGCAAGACCCTCTGTCTTGAAGTTAGATCCTACCCATGATACATATTTATCCGAATCATCGATGGTACGGTCAATTACAATAACCGGAATTCCTGCTTCCTCACACTCTGTCAGTACTGTGTCCCATCCGGTCGATACGATTGGGTCGATGATGATATAATCGACATCCTGCTCGATAAATCCGCGGACTGCCTCAAGCTGTACTGCGGAATCATTGTCACAGTCGACAAACTGCAAGTCATATCCGTTCGCCTCCGAGAAAACTTCCTGACAGGAGTTGGTCGATGCGGTACGCCAGTCAGATTCGTGACCAACCTGCGCAAAACCAATCGTGATCAATTCTCCGCCGGAAGAAGCTTCATCCCCACCTGCTTCCTCCTTTGCACCGGCTGAAGTATCCGCCACATCATCCGCCGCGTCATTCCCGGCATTTGCATCTGCATTTGCATCCGCATCTCCGCCGCCACATCCCGTCAGCATTGCTGCGGCAAGCGCCATACATGCCAATACACTCACTAACTTTCTCTTCATTTGAAAAACCTCCCATAGATTTTTAAAATTTGGTCAATTCCTTAACCATGGTCTCATTATATCTCTATGAGGTTTGTAAAAAAACGGAATTACTTCGGAAATAAGTATAAATTTTTACTAATCTATGAACAAATTGCCTGATTTTCAACGAAACTCAGCGAAAAAGTGCACTTTCTTTTGAAAAAAGTGTAATTTCTTTCACATATCAATCATACTTCGTTTTTCGCCGGGACATAGACCCATACCTCAGTGCCCTCCCCATAGGCGCTCTGTATTTTCAACCCGTACTCCGTGCCATAGTGAAGCCGGATTCTCTGGTTGACGTTGAAAAGCCCGAAACCGCCGGACTCTTTTTTCTCCGGCGCTTCACCCGCTAACATGCGCCGCACCGTCGCAAGGCGCTCCTCATCCATGCCCTGTCCGTCGTCCCTCACCTTAAAAATCAGGACATCCCCGCATTTTTCCCCGGTGACAAAGATGTGTCCCATTCCTCTCTTTTTCTTGATGCCATGGTAGAGTGCGTTCTCCACAATCGGCTGCAGGGTCAGCTTGATTACCTCATATCCGTAGAGTTCCTCCGATATCGCTATGTCGTAGGAAAGGATATCCCGGTAGCGGAACTGCTGAATCTGCAGATAACTTCTGATGTGTTCCTCCTCCTCTTTTACCGTGATAAACTCTCTCCCTTTGCTCAGCGTCGTCCGGAAAAATTTCGACAGCGAGGATACCATTTTTACCACCTGCTCCGTGTCATTCGACTCCGCCAGCCAGATAATGTTGTCCAACGTGTTATACAAAAAATGCGGGTTGATCTGCTCCTGAAGCACGCGCAGTTCCGCCGCGCGGAGTTCCAGTTCCTCCCTGTGGATATCTTCGACGAGATTTCCGATTTCCTCCACCATCTGATTGAAGCTGACATTTAAGACCTCAATCTCATCCAGCCCCTCGCCCTGTGCACGAATCTGGAAATCCCCGCTCCCGGCGGCCTCCGCCGCATCACAGAGCCGCTGAATCGGCCCCGTGATTCCATCCACAATCATTTTGCTGATGATGAAAGCCCCCGCCAGAATCAAAATTAAAATTATACTTGTAATTGTAATTGCGTGTTCCACCTCACCGCGAATTGCGCTGCGCAGTTCCTCAAGGCTTGTCGTCTCATAATAAATGTAATATTGAATCTGTTCCTGGATCAGCTCGGTCAGCACGCGGATGTTCAAATCCAGCCGCTCCATGTTTATCTCGTAGGAGCCGATGACCTGAGCGTCCGCCTCGATCTCCTCCACGCGGTCCTCAAGCGTATCTAAGCTTTTTAAAATACCGGAGAGCCTTTTCTTCGCGTACTCGGCATCCGCCTCCTCGTAGAGCTCCCCGAAGACTTCCCTCGCTTCCCCAATCATGCGGTGCGGCTGCTCGGTATCCACGAGCTCTGCGGCGCGCTCCGAGTTGACCACGATGCTGTACATGACGTAGTCCATATCCTCTTTAAACTCGATATTGTACGCGTTCGCTTTCGTGATTCGCTCCACAATCCCGTCGTATTTTGAGGATATCTCGTTCGTCATAAAAAGCAGGTACATGATGAGAACGGTCAGCGGCAAAAGGCAGACCATGAGCAGCAGATACAATCTTTTTTTTAATGAAAAGCCCTTTTTTTCCCTTGTCATCTTCTTCCCCCAAAACTATCTGCCGCGGTACTCCCTCGGTGTACACCCCTGCGTCTTTTTAAACAGGTTGCTGAAATAGTGTGCGTCCCGGTATCCGACTAAAAAAGCGATGTCCGTCGTCTTTTTGCTGGTGGTGCGAAGAAGTTCCTTCGCCTTCTCCATTCTGACCTTCGTCAGATATTCCACAAATGTCTCGCCCATCTCCTGCCCAAAGATTGTGCTGAAATGGCTCGGGCTGAGCCCCACTTTTGCAGCGACCGTATTGAGGGAAATCTCGTCCTTGTCGTAGTTCTCCTCGATATAGTCTTTTGCCTTCTTTATTATATCCCGGTACCTGTTCTCCGTGGCGGCCTCGCGCATCCCGATGGCAGTCTCTAAAACTTTTATCAGATAGTTTCTGGTCTCCGCGAGCGTCCCTGACACGGCTGTCATCTCCCGGGTATCACCGCAGCGCTCCGCAAGTTCACTGCCTGAGCACCCGATTTTCTCCAAAAAACCGGCTGTAATCACATAGAAATCCATAAGGACATACTGACGAAACAGAAAGGACTGCACATTCTGCTCCCCCATGGCCGCAAAATACTCCTCCAAAAATTCCGGCACCTCGCTCTTCGTCCCTGTCGAGAGAAATTGTTCTAACTTCCTCCTGTCAAGATTCGCGACATTTAAATTTTTTAAATCCAACTCCTGCGCTTCATTTGCCTGCGCATTTTCCCCCTTCGCTCTCACGAACTGATTCCGCTCCCGAAAGTAGCGGTTGGAAAATTCCTGATTTGCCTGCGCATAGCAGTTCTTCAAATCCCCAAGTCGTCCGACCGGATTTCCTAATACTCCATAAAAAGTAATCCTGTCCTCATTTTTCAGTTTTGTTTCTATGATTGTAGTTATATATTCTGTGAGCCCCGCGAGGTCATTTTCATCCGAGCCCTTGAGCAGAATGGCAGCCTCCTCCCCGTCCTGGCGGAACAGGCAGATTCTCTGCCGGCTCCTCTCCTCCTCCGCCAGACGCTCCATCAGCTTCTGCACTGCAGCAAGTGCCTCATTGGAATCGTCCTCAGGAAAAAACTGCAGCAATAAAATATTATAGCAGTCCGCCGTCAGCTCGATTCCAAGTTCCCGGCTCTCCCCGAGCAGCTCCGACAGCGAATGTTTTCCGGACACCAGTCTGCGGAACAGTTTTCTGCTCTTTGCAAATTCATTCTCCAGCCGCTTTTCCTTCTTCTGTTTTTCCTCTGAAATCTTGCGCTCCACCCTTTTGAGAGCCTCCATCAACTGCGCTCCCGTGACCGGCTTCACGAGATAATCCGTAATCCCGATCTCGATGGCTTCCTTTGCATATTGGAATTCATCGTAACCGCTGACTAAAATAATCTTGGTGTCCGGCAGTTCTTTTTTCACCAGACGGCTCAGTTCAAGCCCGTCCATGAACGGCATCTTGATATCCGTAATCAAAATGTCCGGCCGGCTCTTCTGAATCATCGGATACGCCAGCTCCCCATCGCTCGCATCCCCGACAAATTCAAACCCCTGTCCGGTCCAATCGATATTGTTCTTCATGCCCTCCCGCATTACAATCTCATCTTCCACCAAAAAAACCTTCAGCATCCTTTTCCCTCTCCTCTTTCTAATTTGCCCGCGGCTATCTCTGCGGCGCGCTCCCCTCGCTGTTTTGCCCGGCGCTCTTGGCTGGGCGCCGCGTTACTTCACACGCGCTTGGCTGGGCTGCGCAAGTTTGTCCCGGCGCCTTGCCGGGGCGCCCACTCTGCTCCTGGCTCCGCAAGTTTGTCCCGCGCCTTGTCCCGGCGCCCACTCTGCTCCTGGCTCCGCCGCGCGTTACTTCACCGGCTCCACTATGCCCTCGTCCGTGATTTCGATTCTGATGGAGATACGCTCCATCCTGTCAAAAAATTCCCGCCGCTCTTCCTCGTCCGTCAGAATTGTAGTGGCAGCGTTCGCCTGCAGCGCCGGAACAATCTGCACCTCCAGATTCTGCTCGTCGTCATCGCCGTAAAAATGTAGTTGTACCAGCATGGTATCGAGTGTTTTTTCATTGAACCAGTAATTTCCCAGACTGTAAAAAATCGGCTTGCCATCGCAGTACTCCACCCCCTGAAGGCAATGGCTGTGCGCCCCGATAATCGCATCCGCCCCCGCATCCAGATACTCTTTTCCGGTGGTAACCTGCACCTCCTCAAGCTCCGTGCTGTACTCCGTTCCCCAGTGCACCAACGCAATGACAAAATCCGCCTGCTCTTTTGCCTCGGCGATCTCCTGCAAAAACAGTTCCGTGTCGTAGCACCGCAAAATCCCCGGCTCCGTCTCCGTCGCCTGCGGTGTCATTTTATATTTCTCGGCGCGCGATGCCGCCACAAAAGCAATTGTCTTTCCATCGATTTCCGCATAATAGGGCTGCATAGCCTCCTCTAAACTGCGCCCCGCGCCCACATATGGAATTCCCGCTCCCTCGAGCGTCGCAAACGTATCGAGCAGCGCCTGCTTTCCATAGTCATAAACGTGGTTATTTGCGAGTCCTACGACATCCACGCCGAGCTCCTCTAGCACCTCCACTCTAGATGGGTCTGCGCGGAATGTGTAGACTTTCCCCTCCATCGCACTTCCGTTTGTGCTGTAGGTAAATTCATTGTTGAGCCACATCAGATCCGCCTGCCGCATCTGCGCAATCAGCTCCGGTGAGATACATTTTGTGATATCGCCGGAGTTGGCATCGAGCTTTTTGGTGGTGACAGCGTTCTCGTCGAGACTGATGTCCCCCGCAAAACAAAGTGTAAAGTCGTACTCCCCGCTCGGTAGAGGTTCCGGTTCTTCGGTTTCGACAATGCTGTCTGTCTCGGCTTCGGTGGCGGCGTTTCCAGCGAAGTTGGTGTTTCCCACATCCGTGGCGGCGTTTCTGGCGGGGCTGATGTTTCCCGCTTCCGTGGCGGTGTTTCCGTCGGGGCTGATGTTTCCCGTTTCCGTGGCGGTGTTCCCTGTTTTGGCAGGCTCCCCCTTCGTTGCCACGTCAACCGTCGTGTCTTTGCAGCCGGACAGAAGAAGCAGTGTGAATGTGAATAGCATCAATTTATACTTGTAGTTTTTTTGTTTCCAATTCATTTTTATCCTCTGTCATTCTTCTTTTATCATCATAATGTTGGGGGCAAAAGGAGCTAATGAAAAAACTATTTTGTGCAATAAGACAAACACAACTTGTATCAGCCCCTTTTGACCCAACATCTCATCATGGCATTAGTATAATATTTTTTACGGGAAAAGGAAATATTTTTTTGACATTGACATTTATCGTTATATAAGCTATGTTAGCCCTATCACATCTTACTCATCCTATGATACAACATATGGATCTTATCTTTATTTTAAGGAGGAATCTCATGCTATTTGAACAAATGCAGTCAGAATCTCAACATCTTGAAAAAGAAATTAGAACTTTGCAGATGGAACTAAGTGATTTCCCGGATGGGAATCTCCTCTGCTGTCGAAACGGAACATCAACGAAATGGTATCTAAGCAACGGTGCCAAGCCCGTCTATCTAAGTCGTAAGAATCGCCCCCTCGCCGAAACTCTCGCCCTGAAAAAATACAAATCGCTCCAACTGTCCACCTGTCAAAAAGAGTGGAAGGCCATCCAAAAATACCTGACGGCACATGAACAGATTACGGTCTCCCCATCCACCCTGTTAGAGGATTCCTCCTGTTACCGGGAGCTTCTCATTTCAAAGATTCAGCCGCTTTCAGATGAACTCAGACAGTGGCAGTCCGCTCCCCACGTCCCGAATGCCAGCCATCCTGAACACCTGGTTCATCAGACCATCCTCGGTCACATGGTTCGCTCCAAATCGGAGGTCATCATCGCCAACGCCCTGTTTTCCAATGGAATTCCCTATCACTATGAATGCAAACTTCCCTTTGAAACCTGCACGCTCTACCCAGATTTTACAATCCGCCATCCCAAGACCGGTGAAACCTTATACTGGGAGCACTTCGGCATGATGGAAAATGACGCCTACCGCAGGCAGGCATGCAGCAAATTAGATCTCTACGGCAGCCACGGCATCTTTCCGGACATTCAGTTGATTACAACCTACGAAACGTTAGAACATCCACTGAATTCCCGAAAAGTACAGCGCATCATCGAGGAATATTTTTGCTGACTGCGTAAGAACAAAGAGTGCAAAGCGTGCATCGCACACTTCGCACTCTTTGCGCGCTGGTGTGCGCAAGCGTAAGCTTGCAAGTTTCAGCTGCGCACCAGTCGCATCCTACCCAGAGGGTTTTTCATCGAATAGGAATTTCCTATTCAATGAAAAAGCCATTTGGGTAAATATCGATTTTTTCCTGCTATTTACCCAAGATTTTTCTATTTTCTTGGTAAAATCGCGATAAAATTTCATATTTACCCAAATGGCTCCTATTTTGCGCTGTTTTTCTTCATTTTTTCCGAGAAAAAGTATAAATATCGGGGAAAAACACAATAATTACCCAAATTCCGTCTGCCACAGACATCGGTCAGCGCCATGTGCTCCACGCCCCCGCCAAGCGCCACTTCTATTTCCCGGAGATGACAATTCCATCCACCGCGAGGTATGGAAGTCTGCTCCCCCCATCCGCAATCACTTCTTTTGAGACAGCCACGACATGGTTCAGCATTCCGGCGAGGTTGCCGTTGACCATAATCTCGCTGACCGCTCCCTTAATCTCGCCGTCCTCGATGAGGAAGCTGTTCTTTGCAACGCCGGAAAATTCGCCGTTCGTTCCCGGAATTCCGCCTGAAAAACCGCCGAGGAGCAATCCCTTTTTCACACCTTTTATCATATCCGCAAGCGGTGTGTCACCGCCCTGCATCACAACGGCATCGCTCGTGTTCTTCGCCGGGCTTGTGCCGTTCTTATTTGCGACAAAAAGGGTATTTCGGAAGGACATAAGCTCCCCGTTTTTAATGAGGTCGTAAGGAGCAGATACAAATCCGTCCGCCGTATAGCGTTCGTAATCCACAATTCCATCCGCCATCGGATCGATGGAGATGGAGATGCGCGGGTCTGCAACCATGCTGCCAATCTTGTCAATCCAGCGGCTTGTCTTCTCCAGGATAACGCCGTCGTCCACAAAATTGCCCAACAGACTGCCGATGAACTCCTGCAGGCAATCCGGCATAAAAATGACGGTTCCCTCAAATTTTTCTTTTAATTCAACCGTTTCTAACTGCTTCTGCATGTTAGAAAGAATGTGCTCCACGGCGCCTAATTCTATGAATGGGCGTTCCAGATCCGCGGAGGCGATGCCAAATGCAGCGAGGGATGTGCTTTTCTCCTCCTCTGCTGCAGAAAATTCTACAATCACGCTGTATTTTCCACCCCTGGTCTCAAACTCCGTACCGTTGGTGTTACGATAGATCTCATGTACCTTCTCATGCGATACTATCATTAACATCACCTGAATCTTTGGATATCTTTTCTCAATATCCTCCGCCAATTCCTTTGTTCTGGCAAAAAGTTTATCGAGGTCCGGCTCGTAGACGCCGACTTCAAAACTCTGATTCTCCTGCTTTGGCGCGATGTCATAAGCCTCGTCCATAACCGCGGACTCAGATGCGGCGAGCGCTGCCTTTACGGTTCCTTTGACTGCGGCGTCGTCGAATTTGTTGGTGGAGCTCACGCCCTTCTTCTGGTTCTGGTAGGTCGTCACCATCAGATTATTGTCGAACAGCGTCCGAAACAGGGTGAACTCGCCGTTCTCCATGCTGAACTCCTGCGTCTCCTTCTCCTCGACTGCAAACCACGCCTTGGTGATTTTTTCCTCGCTGACTTCCTTTTCTACTCTGTCTGCAACTTCTCTTAAATCTATCATACCTAGCGACCTCCAATCATAATCTTACAACGCAGTGCAGGTCCGCCAAGTCCTACCGGCATCCTCTGTTTTTTCCCGCAGAATCCCGAACTTCCCCAGGTGAACTTATCCGCAACCATGTCCACCGTTTTTAACATCTCAAATGCAACTCCTGTCACCGTGGTATCTAAAATAGCTCTTCCTAATTTTCCATTCTTAATCTCATATCCCATGCTGACACCAAACATAAATTCCCCTGTAAGGTCAGCCTGACCGTTTTTCGTATCCAGAAGATAATAGCCATCCTCCACAGATGCAATCATATCTTCGAGTTTATCTTTTCCCGGCAGCACGGCAGTATTCCTCATGCGGATTAAAGGCTCGTCTGAGAACTCCCAGCCCCTTGCGTTTCCGGCCGGTTTCATCCCGTAGCGCACAGCGGTCTCACGGTTGTTCATGTAGCCCCTCAAAATTCCGTTCTCAATCAGTGTGACATCCTCCGCCACAGTTCCCTCATCATCTAAATAGACCGGGAGCGGTGTTTTTTTGCCGAATGCAGTATGCGCAAAATCAACCATTGTCACCAAATCGGAAGCCACGCGCTGATTTAAGTATGATCCTGCAACCGATCCGCCTGCGACAAGATCCGCCTCCACCGTATGGCCGACTGCCTCGTGCGCAAGCATTCCCGGAAGTATTCCATCCAAAATGACCGTCTTATAACCGGCCTGCGCATAGACTCCCACTCTCTTGTCCATGACCTTCTTATACAGGGCATCCAGCTTCTCGTAAAACATGGAGATATCGGTAAAATTCTCGTCAAAGTTTCCGCCCCCGCCGAACACTTCACACAATTCAATCGGTGTTCCGTCTAACGTCTCGGAATTCATATACACATAGATGTAGCATCTCGGAGATGTGGTGTGTCCGTCATGTCCGTCGGATGTGTAGAGAATCTTATCCATCGAATCCTCCGTATAAATCACAGAGCGGCTGGATAACTTCGGGTACTTTTTGACGATATAATCGTCCAACTGCTTACAAAAATCAATGTATTTTTTCTGTTCATTGTCCCGAATCTCATGGTTTACCGGAGTAAATCCTCCCTCGAGCGCCGGCACCTGCGGCATTCCTTTGCCCGCATGGGAGTCTAAAAATACAGCGTTGTCCGTCGCCGCTTTTAAGACAGCATCCGCCGAATCCGCGGAGTACTCCGCCGTGGAGGAGAATCCGTAAACTCCATTCTTACATACTCTTGCGCAGATTCCGGATGTCTCCGATCTGCTGTTTGCCGTAATGTTTCCCTGTACCAAGCTGACACGGCGGTAGCGGTTCTCCTGCGCGCGCAGTTCCGTATGTACGCCCGTGGCAAACAGGTCTTTTTTCCCTGATAGGATGTCTTCTAACATAATGCAACTTCCCCTTTCTTTTATCTCTATCCTATACTTTGCCACGTCAATCAAAAAAAGTAAAGCAAAAAATAAGAAAACTCAGTAAAAATTATAACAAAATGGCAAAACCGTACGGAACGCATATCACTGCATTTCATACGGTTTTCTTTTATTGAATAGTATTATATTTTCCGCTATAATGCGAATGCTCTTGAGCGTCCCCTTTACTAATTCGCGAAAATTCGCGTGTGAGGGGGCACCGATCTTTAAGTGGAAAAGTTTTAGACATTTGAGGTCTCCTCCCATCGTTTAGAACATAATACAACATAAGTATCGTACTCATAAAAATTCAATAAGTTCGATTCTTAATTCTATCAATAAATATTAAATTGGAACAACTTTATATTTATTCATCAAATCCTTGTATTGTGACGAAATCCCCATATCAAACCCTATTGCTGACCTCAATGCTTCCAAATATTTAGTCTGACATGTTGCACTTCTAACCCAATTATTTATATTACCAGACTTTCCATTTTCTTTTGCAGTACTTAACAAGAACTGAACAGTCTTTACAAGGAAAAAATCAGCAATGTTTTCCACAAGTTCCTTGCGATACAATTTGTCTTGATAAAATTTCTCAAAATCATATCGCTTTGTCAACCAAGCATTCCCATACTGTGCACTGAACTCATAATATGTTGTTACAAAGTAAAACATACATACCCCAATTGTTTCTAGCATACTAGAATCTCTTTCTATTCGAGTCTGCACTGCCACCTTTTGATCTGCATCAGCTGTGTCATACTGTACCCGCTCATCATCCAAACGTTCCTGAATCTTTTTCTTTAAATAAGTTTTTCCTTCTTTATAAAGTTCCTGAACAAAAAGAAGTTCATCAATCTCATTTTTATTTTTTCTAAACAAAATACCGCAAGCCAAATCATCGTCTTTATCGTAATTAAACACTTTATGATATATTTCATTCATAGTAAATGAATCTTGAGAAATATCATTATTGAATAAAACTGCTTTCTTGTCCTTAGCGGTAAAAGGTTGCAAGAAAAAGCCAGCATAAGCCAACTGTGCCAACCCTTCATTTGTAGTTTTACGATGTACAAAAGCCTTATTAAAACTTTGTGGTATTTTGGATCCTCTACGTATTTCCATAAAAATTTGCGGATATGAAACATCCATCAATTTTTCATATAGAACGCGTTGTTCCGTATTCTTTGCTACCATATCACGAGATGTTATCGGATTCTGCGTGTTGTTAAATATCGCCACTGCATTCGCGGTGTCCGGATTATTTACCTTAAGTATTCGCGCAATAACAAATGCTCTTTTTAAAGAGGCCTCAAGCTCCACATCTCTATTTCTTATAGCTTCTTGAAGAAACAAACCCAAAGAACTGGTTGTTTGGGCTCCATTTACGATACTAAAGCGTTCTAATCGTATTGACATTTCCCCTTCACTATCAATTTTCGGTTCAACTTCTTCCGCAACAATAGTGATACCATTGTTGTAATACCAAAAGTTATCCGGACATTTTTTTATAGTGTCTAACATTCCTTTATATGATTTGCTTGATTTTGGATTTAATGATTCTCTCAAATTATGTCCAAATAAAATATTTCGACCAATCTCGGTGCTATAATATTTATTATTAAGAACAGCCAAATCATATCCATTTATATTACAAATCAAAGCACTTTGATCATCCTTTGGATTTCCAAATTGCATATAGCTATCCTCTCCCGCCAAAGATAGCGTATCTTCTTCTACTTTATCACGTTTACTTTTTGCTAATATTTGTAAATCAATGAGATTAATAATATGTTCGTTATCTTTAATTCCATTAAACTCTCTAAGATTTCCAGTATGTACCACAAAATACTGACAATGCTTCTTGCAGTTCGTATCTAAGTTTGATTTGCTCAGCATTTCTCTGCAGCTCTCGCTTGTAACGTTCAGCGGAGATTTACAAAAATCAGATATTGTTCTTTCCATCGTTGTAATGGCATCACGTAACTCAGATTCTGTTAACGACTTGTTTTTTACCTGAATAACATCAAAAAAAGCCTCATCACCTTCTTCTTTTTGTATAAAAATATCTATTCCCGAATCAGGTGGCGTTGTAATGTATTTCTCAATTTCTTCTATATGTTCTTTGTCAAAGGTTAAATCCAAAATTCTTCCATATAATATTTTTAAAACAACAATTTCAAACGCATCGTTAACTTGTCCGTTCCGAACAATAGCTTTGGCTCCGATTCCTTTAAATTCTTCATAAAACTGTTCAATCAAATTCTGCATGAAATCATCCTCTCATCTTTTTTGGATTTATATAGCAAGATCCAATGGCAAATCACTAATATCTTTCAACCTTTTTCCATCAATAAGTGATTTTAGCAATTCAATAGAATCTTCTGATTCCGTTGCCTCCACTGCATCAATCAATTCATACAACGCAAAATGATACATACAATCAATATCTCCCGTTCCCAGAGCCAACGAAGCTAAACGACTTGGCAGTGGCTCTCCTGTTACAACAACAATATGCGGAAGATGCCCCTTTCTGTTACGAATTAGTCCTAATGCTTCAGTTCGACTATTCTGAGCACGATCGCTTCTCATCGTCCATTTAGCAGATATTGACGCGTGTAAAATAGGTAATCCTCCATTAGATTTTCTAATATCAGCCATCTTACTCACATTATTGTCGACAATCATTTTCTCAGAATTAATTTCCTCATCCGCAAGCAACTCCCTATAAATGACAACATCCGGTGAAACCATATAGTCATTCCCCATACTTGCAGCCAGTTTTGTATCATTCTCAATTAATCTTGTCAAATAATCCAAATGTTCATATTGTGCAAAACTACTTGTCTTAATAGAACTCCGATTTCCTAACTTAACAATCTCCCATTTCCCAGGTCGCATATTCTGTAAATTAGGAAACGTATCCACTAAAAACTCCATATTAATTTGTTCAAACTTAGCTCCAGAAGTTTGTCCAACTGCCTTGTCATGCGTTTCAGCCATTAATCGATTTGCGATGCCTTTTGCAATTGAAATTGACAATCTTGAGGATGAATCTGCATTGCTCGGAATTCCTCTCAAATCAATGGTCAAAACTCCATTATCCAACAAGGATTTATGGTATTTCTTTCGTGCTTCTACTATCATTGCATCCATTTGTCTCTAACACCTTCCTAATCTGAATACCTACTGCTTTTGCTACTGGTGGAGGAAATGCATTTCCAATCATTCTGCAGGCCTTCGTCTTTTTACTACCGAAATCCCATTCATCTGGGAAACCCTGAATTCTTGCAATCATTTTTGGCGTCAATTTAGGCATTCCTTGAAACTCAGCATCCGGAGCCTCATTAGCAACTCCACTTCCGTCCACTCCCAATTGCGCCCATGCTGCTCTTGCTCGTGTGGGTCCAAGGTCAGGTCCTCCATGCTTCTTTGAGCCTCCAACTATTGTCGGTGCAATTCGATTTGCTTGAGCAACCCACTCGTTTGCATTTTTCCACCCATTAACTGCCATTAAATCATATAATGTTTCTCCAACAGTCTTAACTTCCTCTATTTCTGAAACCGGATACTCAAACGAGTCAACTAAATCATTTCTGATTCCCACTATTATCACTCGCGGTCTCAACTGTGGCACCCCATAATCTGCTGCCTGAAGCAACTTAATATGGGGGTTATATCCCATATCTTCAATTCTCTTCAAAATATCATTTCGATAATCATCAAATTTAGGATCTAACAGCCCTCGAACATTCTCTATCATCACTGCTTTGGGATTAATTTCATCAATCAATCTAATCATATGTGGGAACAAATCCCTTTCATCATCAGCTCCTAATTGCTCTCCTGCTACGCTAAATGGAGGACACGGAACCCCTCCCGATAATAAATCTATTTTATTTCTATAAGGTTTACCATCAAAATATCGAACATCACTGCAAAGAATATTCCATTCAGGACGATTATTTTTCAAGCACTCACAATATTCTTTTTCATATTCAATTAACAAACAATGTTCAAAACCTGCTTGTTCTAAACCCAGAGCCTGACCACCGGCTCCTGCACATATTTCCAACGACAGCATTCTTTTTTCTCCTCTGAGTCTTTATTTTTTTACCTTTTCAGGAACAATATCTACAATATCTTCAATTCTACAATCGAGTGCCTCACATATTTTAACCAACACATCAACCCTAACGTTTTCATTTTTCCCCAAATGTGCCATGGCATTAGTACTAATCTTAGCATCCTTAATAAGCTGTGTTTTACTCATATTCTTGTCAATCAGCAATTTCCAAAGCTTATTGTAATTTACCGACATAGTTTCTCTCCTATTATCTCAAAAACAATAACATTTTTATTTACATCTTTGATTCTATCATACGCTCTGTCATAACTCAATCAAAAATTGAGATATTCAATCATCCGTTGCGAAATATTTGAGTAAAGTAAATTTCTAATTTTTTCACCCCAAAAGCGCATAGAACCAAAGTCCTATGCGCCCCGCGCTATGTTCTCTGTGTTACGCACTCCGCGCCCTCAGCCGGTTCACCACCATGGCCGCCGCAATCACCGCCACCGCAAAGACACCTGTCATCAGAAAATCTTTATAGATTTCCCCGGCGTCCGCCAGGCTCTCCATCTTCCAGATGTCGTTGTTTGCCATCACATACCAGTAGGACGGAACAAACTTCGCCACATTTTTCACGCCCTCATTCATAACTTCCAACGGCACAAACACCCCGCCCAGAAAAGAAAACGCTAATCCAACTACATTTGCCATCATGTTGAGTTCGCCGCCATTCCGCGCCAACCGCCCGGCAAAAAATGCGACGCCAAGACACACAAACATATATACAAATGCGTTCGCGGCGCCCAGAATCCCAGCAGCACTCTTCATATCATCCGGGTAGAGCACAAATGCCAGCACCATGAAAAATGCATATTCCACCACCATGATTCCGATACTTCCGAGCACCATCTGTAGATTCCTGCCTGAGAAAGATACGGAGGAGCATTTGTTTCTCGCATCGATATCCTTCTTGTTAAACTTCATTAAAACGGTGCTGAGACTCATCACCATCATGCAGAGAAAAATGTACGGCAGGAATTGAAAGAAATAGCCCGCCTGCGGCATCCCTTCTCCGTCCTCCGGGTTTAAAAACTCTACCTTTGCCTCCTTCTGCATGTCGGCAAGCGCCTGTTTTGCAGCCTCCTTTTGCTCCATTCCGCCGTCCGCATACATCCCGAGCGTCTTTAAAAATTCGTTGATCTCCATCTCTGTCAAAAAAGCCGCGCTGTTTCCCGGAACCACCGTGCCCTCCAGCAGCCCATCCCGCTCTCCTGCCATAAATTTTTCCGTAAAATCCTCCGGAATCAAGAGCACATAATGGATTTCCCTGTAATACATCGCATCGAGCAGTTCCTCCCGGTCCGTCGGAATCTCCTTGATGTCGTTATCCAAGGCGAGATATTCTGTCAGCACTGCCCCGAGCTCTCCCCTGTCGTTGTTCTCCACCCCGATGTCTAAAGACACCTGTGAATAGTCTGCACTGGTGCTCGATGTCCCGCTCTGCGATATCACCAGAACGAGCGCCATGTAAATGGCGAGATAGATGATTAACACCATCTTATTTTTGTTTAATATCTTAAAAAATGCCTTAAATACTTGCATAGCGTTCCCTCCTCACCAACAGATAGGAGCCGGCACATAGCAGCACCGTGATTCCCACAAGCGTCATCATGCACTGATTATATCTGGCATAGGTGTCATAAATATTCAGACTGTAAAACGCTTTTACAATCAATGCCGCCGGGTTGATGCGGTTGATTAGCGGCGCGTGCTGTTCTACATACTGATACATTCCGTCTAACATGAGCCCCGCCAAAAAGCAGTTTAACATGGTAAACCCAATGCAAAGCCCCTCTTTTACGCTTTCTTTCATGTTCCCGATGCTTCCCATAAAAATTCCCGTCATCACACCGACCGAACTTCCCGCCAGAATAATCAGTGCAATCCGTCCTGTCTCCTCCCCCAAATGAATTCCAAGTGCATACTCGAGATAACCGGCGCCAATGACACAACATACAAATTGTCCCGTAATCTTTGCCAATATCTCCGCAAGCATAATTGTGAAGCGGTTTGTGCTGGCTGCCACCCTTCTCGCTGCCAGATCCGACAAGTCCGCCTTGAACCCGATTGCAGCATCAATTCCGGCAAAGCAGCCGTACAGACAGTTCATCGCGATCAGTGCGTAAAAATAATCTTTCATCATATCCATGTCGCCATCGATCGTTCCCGTCTCTTTCAGGTAATTCCATTCCTCTCCAATTCCCTCCACAACCGCCTGCATCTTTTCCGGATGCACTGCCGCAATATTGGTAAAAGCTGTGACCACCTGCTCATACTGCTCTAGAATACTCTTTAAGACACTCGTATTGATGCCCTCCTCTTTTACGACTAACGCAATCTCCCCATCCTCTTTAAAGATTCCTTCCACTTCGCCATCGCGCAGAAGTTGTTCCGCCTCCGCTTCCCCCGTCTTCTGCACTTTAATCAGTTCCTCACTTTCCTCTAGCTGCTCTAAAAGCTCGCCAAATTCTTCGCCCGCATTCTCCCCTTCCACATACGCTACCGGAATCTGATGGAACATATATTCCGTCTCATTGATATCTCCAAAACTCACCTTAAAAAGCGTCCCCAGAATAATCGGAAATGCAATACACCAGAACAGCTGATATTTCTGTCTCGCCATGCGGAGCAAACTATAACTGTAGTTTTGCAAAAACATCGCGCACCTCCTATTCCGAATCCCGGAGTTCTTTTCCGGTGATTTCCAAAAATACATCGTTTAAGGACGGAAGCTCTGTGTACACTCTTCCGAAGCTGATCTCATTCTTCTGAAAATAGTCCAGAACGCGCACCAGATTGTGTTTGCCGCCGCTGCACTTGATCTCGAGCATCCCCTTGTCGTAATCCACCGCATAGATATGCTCGAGCTTTTTGATTTCCTCCAAATGCTCCGGCGCTAACTCCATCACTTCCATGTGAATCTTTTCCCCCGTCTTGATCATCGCCTTCAATTCTTCCTTCGTCCCGGATGCAATACAGCGCCCGTTGTCAATGATCGCGATTCTGCTGCAGATCTGCTCCACCTCCTCCATATAGTGCGAAGTGTAGATGATTGTTGCCCCCTCCCGGTTCAGCTTCAAAATCCCCTCCAGAATCCGGTTGCGGCTCTGCGGGTCCACCGCCACCGTAGGCTCATCTAAAATGATGAGCTTCGGTTTATGGGCGATTCCGCAGGCGATATTTAGCCTGCGCAGCAGACCGCCGGAAAGTTTTTTGGGCAGAAACTTGCGAAAATCCTCCAAACCGGAAAACTCGATGGCTTCCTCCACATATTTTTTCCTAAGCGCCTTATCCTTCACATACAAGCCACAAAAGTAGTCAATATTTTCCTGCACGGTCAGTTCCTCAAATACTGCTACATTCTGTAACACCACACCAATCTGGCGCTTCACCTGATAGCTGTTCGGCTGAATCTCCTCCCCGAACACCTTCACACTCCCCTTATCGAAGGAGAGCAGTGCCAAAATGCAGCTGATGGCGGTCGTCTTTCCGCTTCCGTTCGGTCCTAGCAATCCAAAGATCTCCCCCTGTTCTACGGAGAGATTCAGGTGGTCTAATGCCACCAGCTCCTTATATCTTTTCACTAAATTTTCTATCTCTACAATTTTCTCTGCCATAGTACTCCTCCCTTAACGCATACTGTTGTTCTGTTATCCATATCTTAACAGTCTTCACTTTGTTTTGACAGTGAACACCGTCATTTCCAAACATGACATCTGTCACTTTTTCTATTCAAAATTCTTCACAATATGATGTTGGGGTCAAAAGGGGCTGATGAAAATTGGAATTGTCATCAACCCCTTTTGACCCCAACACCATATTGTAATATAATGAAGGAAATCGTCAGGAGGTTTTCTATGCGCGCACTTATTGATAAATTGATTCTATTTACAGGGTGTTTTCTCTTTTCGCTCCACTGTTATCCGGCAGTGGAGACAAGACAGGTTCTATCCGTGCTTTTTTCTTTCATCCTTCTTTGCCTGTGCACTTACTGCAATCCGAATCTGCTGCCCATTCGAATGTTGACTCCCTTTGCCCGCTGTGCAGAGTGCGTCCTCTGGTCCGCCTTTTTGCTGGCAGCCCTCATAGAACCGCTCTCTGTGCCTTTTCTTCCCCTGCTGTTTTACGAAGTGGCACAGTGCAAAGCATGGCACCTTTTTGCCTCTGTGCCCGTCGCCTTCCTGCTGTCCCGCCCCCTGCATTCCGTCTCTTCCTTCCTGCTTTTTCTGCTGCTGTTTGCGCTGGCTTTTGTGTCAAAATGCAAAACACTTCGCCTCTTACAGTTAGAGCAGGATTTCAGACAGCTTCGGGACACCTCAACCGAATACAATCTCCTGCTTCAGCAGAAGAACAAGGAACTCATCAAGCAGCAAAATTCTGAGATTCATGTCGCAACCCTGCAGGAGCGGAACCGGATTGCAAGGGAGATTCACGACAACGTCGGCCATATGCTCTCCCGCTCCCTCCTACAGTCAGGTGCGCTGATTGCCATCAACAGGGATCCGAATTTAAACGAGCCGCTCGCCTGCTTAAAGGACACGCTGTCCCTCGCCATGGATTCCATCCGGGAATCAGTTCACGATCTCCACGATGATTCCATCGATTTAGAATTTTCCCTGCACACTATGCTGCAGGATTTTTCAGAGTATGATATTTCGCTGGAGTATGATATAGAATCTGTTCCTCCCAAGGACATAAAATACTGTTTCATCGCCATTGCAAAGGAAGCGCTTTCTAACATTTCAAAGCACAGCAATGCCACACGGATCAAACTAACCGCCCGGGAACACCCCAGCTTCTACCAATTGATTATAGAAGACAATGGCACCGATATTTCCACTTCCGACACCGGGATTGGTCTTATCAATATGCAGGACCGGGTGGAACAGCTCCACGGACATTTTTCCATCGGCACAGAATCAGGGTTTCGCATCTTTGTCTCCGTTCCGCGGACTCTGCCTTAAAATAAAAACACTTTATAGGCGATTGCGAAATTCTGTTTTTTCTATTGTACGCGATACAGTATAGACACATCATCGCCGGGCACGCGTTTGCTACTTGTCGCTCGTAGCGGTACATAAGGTGCCAAAATACGGCACCTAAGTACCGACGGCTCCAAAGTACCCTGCGAGGATATGTCTATACTGTACCGCGGACACATTAGAAATTTAGAGTTTCGCAAACGCCTAAAAACATTTTAAATAGAAGGAGAATCTAATGAAAATTGTAATTGTAGATGACGACAACCTCGTCTCGCTGTCCTTGAAGACGATTTTAGAAACAACCGGTGAAGTCACGGTTGCAGAGATTGGAAAAAACGGAAGAGATGCCGTCGCGCTCTTCGAGAAGCACCGGCCGGAAGTCCTTCTGATGGACATCCGCATGGACACCATGAGCGGTCTGGAGGCCGCTGAGATTATATTAAAAAAATACCCGGATGCCAAAATTCTGTTCCTCACCACCTTTTCCGATGATGAATATATTGTCCGCGCTCTGCGCCTCGGCGCGAAGGGATATATTTTAAAACAGAATTTTGAGAGCCTGCTCCCCGCCTTAAAAACCGTTTCCAGCGGACAGAGCGTATTTGGAAGCGATGTGGTCGGCAAACTGCTGCCGGGCGCCCTCAACCAGACGGAGAAATTTGACGGCAGCGCATTCGGCCTCACCGACCGCGAAATGGCATTGATTGAACTTGTGGCTGACGGATTGAGCAATAAAGAAATCGCAGAAAAAATGTGCTTAAGTGAAGGCACAGTGCGCAACTACTTAAGCACAATCTTAGAGAAACTCGAATTGAGAGACCGGACACAGCTCGCCGTGTTCTATTACAAGAATCTGGATTAGGCTGCACCCTCCTTTTTTCCTCCCGCCAGTAACACCCCTGCCATCACTGCCGTAAAAGGAGCCACTGTTACCAGACCAAAGCTTCCCACCACCGTATCTAACACCTCAGCCGCCACATACTTGTAATTCAGAATATGGTCTATTGGCGTGCCCTGTGCCATAAACACCATCAAAAGGGATATATATCCGCCGGAATACGCCAACAGCAGCGTTGTTGTCATCGTCCCCATCGCCGCACGCCCCACATTCATTCCCGACCGGACAGCCTCCCTTCGGCTGATGTCCGGCTTCTTTGTTACCACCTCCGCAACCGCAGAGGTAATATCCACCGACAAGTCCATCATCGCCCCGGACGCCCCGATAAAAATACTGCTCATAAAAATCGCCGTCAAATCCAAGTCCTGATAACCACTGTACAAAAGGGATTCTGCATTCGGCATGATTGCTCCGTGAATCTGAAATAAATCTGTAAATGAAATTCCAAGCACACATGTAGTCAGCACTCCCAGAAGTGCCCCGGACGTTGCTGCTACCGTTCGCTTATCCACCCCATACACGAAAAAGATAATGACTGCCGTCAGGATTGCGGTAATCACAATTCCTACCCAGACAGGAGAATACCCTTTCAGATAGCACGGCACCAGTATCTTCCATATCATCAGTATCGTAATAACAAAGGAGAGAATCGCCTGAACTCCGTTTTTTCCCGCAAAAATAACCAGAAATACAGCAAAGACTGCCAGCAGGATTATTTCTTTATTTAGTCTGTAATGGTCTGACATAACGACAGACTTTATCGTATCATCCTCATAACTTATCGTGAGAAGCGCTCTGTCTCCCACTTTAAAGATTTTATCTTTCTCCAGCGAACCGCTCAAAAAATTTACTCCCGTAAGTTCCTGTCCCTTAAAAATTCCATTTTCAATTTCAAGCGTACAGGATTGTTCCCCCGACTGTACCATACCGGAAGAAATGATTGCAGAATTGTCCGTTTTCACCACTTTTCCAATCGCACGTTCCGTTCCCTGATAAATAAGGGCATCCTCATAGCCGGTAGGAATCGCCATGAGGATACCAATGAGAATTAAGCCTGCAATTGTTGTGAGCAAGACGGTTTTCCGCTTTGAAAAAAGCATTTTCATCTTATTCTACTCCCAATAAATCCGCCATCTTGTTGTAAATATCTGTGTTGTCATAGTAACCGTCAAAGTTCTCTGCCCCGGCACCCTGAACCAACACTTCAACCGGAAGTCCGGTGTGGGCGTAAGAACCAAAGTTGACACCACTCTTGTTGTTTAAGATATGGGTGATTGTAACGGTCAATGGTTCGTAGCTTCCGTATTTGATGTATTCTTCCTGACCGAATTCCTCCTCCTCTCCGGTGCGTGCCATCGTGGTATCATATGCATTTTTCAACTGCTGATACTCATACTCTGTCATAACCAGTGCCCCCGTATCCTCAGATTCCGGGTGCTTGTCCGCACTGTCCTTCTGCTGCGTATCTTCGGCTCCATCTTCTGTCGGCGCCTGCAATCCGAACAGTTCTGTCACATCTTTCATCACAGTGGCAAAATCTGTTTTGTTTTCCTTATATGCGGAAACGTAATCCGAATCGAATTTTGCAAAGGAAATCTTTTGATTCTCAAAATTTTTCAAAAAGGTATCATAATCTGTTCCCGCAAAACCAATGGTCAAACCTCCTGTCTCGTGGTCTCCGGTTACAATGATTAATGTTTCCTCCGGATGCTCCTCGTAAAACTCCAGTGCTTTTCCCACTGCATCGTCCAATGCAATCGTATCCGCGATGGTAGAGGTCGCATCATTTGCATGACATGCCCAGTCGATTTTTCCGCCTTCCACCATCATAAAAAATCCGTTATCGTTATCGAGAACCTCGATTCCCTTTTCTACATAGTCAGCCAGCGCCCACTCATCCTCTGCGCGGTCAACCTCATATGCCAGAGTGTCGCTGTCTGCCAGATGTTCCCCAATGACGATTGCTTTTCCATCTTCTGCTGTCAGTGCTTCTGCCTCCGCCTGCGTTTTTACTACTTTATATCCCGCTTTTTCCGCCAGTGCATACAAATCTTCCTGATTTTTTTCGGCTCCTGTAGTCTGCTTTAATCCACCGCCCGCAAAATAATCAAAGTTGCTTGCAATCAGTTCCTCCCCGATTTCATAGTAGTTGTTTCTCGATTCCTGGTGTGCATAAAATGCCGCCGGTGTTGCATGGTTCAGATTTACAGTCGAAAGGATTCCGATTTTATAATCTTTCTGTGCCTTTAACTTTTCTGCAATCGTTTCATATTCTTCCGAAAAGTCTTCACTCACATTGATGCTTCCGCTCCATGTCTTGTTTCCGGTTGCAATGGAAGTTGCTGTGGAAGCGGAATCCGGCGCAAAAGAGGTACTGTCATAGGTCTGTGCGGAACCTGTCACCGGAAGTGTCATCATATTCAACTGGTTCTCACTATTTAAGACAGCCTTCTCCTCTCCGTCAACAGTGACTGTTTTGGCTCCCTCCTGAGAGGATGCATTTACAAAATAATTGGTAAGCTGAACCTGCGGATAACTCATTCCGTCTCCGATAAACAGAAATACATATTTCGGTGCCCCATTTTCTGCTGTCTCCGATTCTTTTTTCTCTGCCTGCACATCCGCTGTCTGCTCTGTCTGTTCCTCCTCTTTTTCATCGTCCTGACTGCCACATCCGGTCATCATCGATGTAGCAAGCATGCCTGCCAATAATACAGATACCATTCTTTTCTTCATTTTTCACTATCTCCTTTTTTCTTCATCGTAATCAGACAATGGAATTGTACAAAGACAATGTAAAATGTACTTGGAACGATATGTAAAATCTTTGAAAGATTTTGCATCTTTTTATTGCCTTTACGCTATTTTTCCGGTTTCCTTGAGCCAATTTACTTCGTCATGAATGGTTTCGCGGTAGGAGCGGGTGGTGTAACCAAGTTCCCTCTTCGCCTTTGATGAATCAAAATTATTATTTCTTGCCAGATTGTATACCGAAAATCTTGTCATCAGCGGCTTTGTTCCTTTTTTCTTCGCCTGCTTTTCCATGAAATCAGCCATGAAGTATGCCATCCTGATTGGGAGGAAAAAACCGATTTTTTTGCACCCCGCTTCGTCCGACACAAGTCTTGCAAATTCCTTAAATGTAACTTCATCATTTCCCAAAATATAGCACTCGCCGCATCTTCCCCTGTCGGCTGCGGCAATCGTTCCGGCGGCAAGATCGCGGACATCACAGAGATTAAACGAGCCATCAATACCGGCTGGCATTTCGCCGTTGATAATCTGGATTAAAGTCTTTGTCGTCTCCCCCACCGCAAAATCTTCCGGCCCGAGGATTCCACTCGGATGAACGACGCAGGCGTTGATTCCGTCCTTCTTCGCCGCATCCAGCACGACCTGTGTCGCCCTCGCTTTTGACTGGCTGTAACAGCCCACTACTTTTTCCCCATTCAATGGGAAAAAACTATCTGTTTCCGCTATTTTCTCCCCTCTCGACAATTCAGGAATCGCCCCTGTACTACTGCAGTAGACTAGTTTTTTGCACTCGGTATGTTCTTTCATTACCGCGATGATATTCTCCGTCCCACCGACATTTACATCCATCACCTTCTGATTGTAATCGGGATTTACCGTCACGATACTTGCGATATGAAGAATGATTGTCTCGGTATCCTTTGGAACTTCAAATAGTCTTCTGATGTCTCCCATATTACAAAGGTCTCCCTCCACGATCTCGGCCTCCTCTGGCACGAACTTAATCGCCGGGTCATTTGGGAGCACGAACGCTCTGACCGCCTCCCCTCTTTGTATAAGCTGTCTGCAAATGGTTCCCCCTAAAAATCCTGCTGCACCCGTCACTAAATACATGGTCTTTTTCATCTTTATTTCCTCCAAACAAAAATCGTTATTATTTATCTGCACTCCTTAAGTACAAACGAATCATAACGAATCAATATTTTTGAAATGTTTGGAAAATGTTAAAGTCTTGTTAATGCAGAAATTTTTTCTATCCGAACAGGCTTTCCTCAAAAATACTTAACTGCTGCTCCTTCAAAGATATTACCTTCCGCTCCGTTATCTTGTCATGTTCCCCGATTGTATCGCACAGAATTGGCGAATTCGGATCATATCTGCTGCAATTTCTTGCGACGCTCTCCTCACTGTAATTTGCATAACAGTACTTACAGCCATTTTTACATGTATTATATGCGCCAATCTCAACACTCTCCATGCAGCCGCACTCCCCGCGCTGATTCTTGTCCTTTTCCACGTTGAGTCTGCACCCGATGATGCTTTCGATGAGCGTTTTATCGATACAGCAATTGTGTGCAATACCGCACTCAGCCAAATCGATACGCTCGGCGCAGCTCGCCACCGTCATTCCGTTTTCCCCTGCAATCCCGCTTATTTTTCTGCAAAACTCCAGCTGTTCTGCGCTGCCGACCTCACAGGCTCCAAGCAGCTCCATATTTTTTCTGTTTTTTGCATACAAATCTACAAAACTTATGACACACTTTTCCGTGTATCCTTTTAGCGATGACGCAATCTGTTCAAACGCTCTCAGATGGTATTCCGGCGTATAGCGCGGGGTAAAAAAAATGGGATCATATCTCCATATCACGCTCTTTTCTCCCACCTTTTCCGATAATCTCTGAAATATTGGAATCATCTTTTCTCTTTTGTGTAAAACATTGCGCTCGACATCCTTTCCGTATCCGGTCAGGGTAAACTGAAAATAGTAGTTATATTTTTCGAGCTCGCCCAGCCGTGCAAGCATCGGCTCCGGGTTCTTCGTCCAGAAGACTATGCAGTCGACAACCTCAGGCGACAGCTCTATCCTGCTCACCTGGTGCGCATTCATCGGATTTCTCACATACACAAATCCTTCTTTTATCCGATTAAAAAACCACTCTGAATAGTAATTTGGAATGTCCGTTCTGCGGCTTGCACTCAGAATCATCTTTCCTCATCTCCTCAGCCAATCTCTGCCCGTGCAAGCACGGCAGCCACTTTCCTCGTTATTTTACCATATTCCTCTGCATATTGCATCTATAAACGGCGATGTCTCCTTCCATGAAAAAAAGAGTTTGCTTGCAAACTCTTCGCGCGCGAGCGGTGTTGCATAGCAACTTACTTCCTCTCCGCGAGCTGCGCATCCCCGCGGAGCGTTTTTTATCGAATAGGAATTTCCTATTCGACAAAAAACCCCGCTCGCACAGCGGGCGGGGCATCACCATCGGTCTGATGATTATTTATCAAATCTCTTTTGAATTCCTTCTTCCAACGCTTTTCTGCGTCTGTGCTCATGCGCGACTTCTTTCTGTATCTCATCAATCCGCTTGAAGATATCAGCGATTGTCTCCTGCTCATTCTCCGCGCCGAAATGCTGTTCCTCTTTTGCTCTCGCCTCGATATCCTTGCGGAACAGTGCTTTAAAAATCACACGCACCAGCGGCTGGATAAAGAACAGCTGCGTGAAATATGCAAACGGGAAATTGAAGCAGACGAGTTTCAGCCAGTTTGCCAGCAGGGTAAAAAGATTGAATCCCGCATAATACGGGTAGTACAGCCACGCTGCGATAAAACTCATCGCCGGGCACATAAGTCCTACTGTCGCACAGATAATCGCTGTTTCAAACATCATAGGATGGTTCTTTGCCGGATTGAATACCCGGCAGGCAAGTTTAAATGACAATGGACTTCCCATGACATTTTCAAGCAGATACGCAAGGCAAAATTCAATCAGAATGCATGCCCAGATTGGCAGATAGGTGCCGCACATATACACTCCACCCTGTTTGTTGATTGCTGCAATGACACTGTTTGTTCCGTTTACCTGCATTAATACATTGCCGTTTACCACATACAGACTAAAAAACACATAGGCATGTACTGTGATGACAACCGTAATAAATGCAAATACCATTCTTTGAAATTGATTTCTCGGCATAATAGTCCTCCTCTTTTGCGCAACAAAAAAACACAAGCATAGTTCCCATGAAATCTGAGATAAGTACAGTCTGAGCCTAAAGTGTAAGTAGTTGTACCGTAATCAGATTTACATGTTCCATGGAACATTACTTGTGTCGTTCTACGCTTATTATTTTATTACCAGAAGATTTTACCACAAAATCTTCCTCAATGTAAGTATTTTTTTAAAATGTAACCGGTGAATCTTCCATATTCTCTGCCGGCTGTAACAATCTGTCATTCCATTGGAGCACTTCATTTTCCAGTTCGTCAATTTTATCTCTCTTTATTTTCAGGAGTAAAACCACCCCAACGGCGCATGTGACTATCTCTGTAATTGGAAATGTCCACCAGATGAGCGATACATCTGCCTGACCCGCCTGAATGAGATTTGCAAATAAGCCTGCAAGCGGAAGTATTAAAACAATCTGCCTCAATAACGAGATTACAAGCGATTGTACTCCGCTTTCCAACGCCTGATAGATTGCCTGAAATGATACGTTTGTCCCTGCAAAAATGAAACTGATCGAAACAATTCTCATCGCCTGTATAAAGTACTCTTTGGAATCTCCCGCATTGAAAAGAACCGCAAAATAACCAGGAAATATCTCTGTGATAATCAATCCGATTACCATAAGCGCAAACGTATAAATCAGCCCATATCGAACGCCATCCCCGATACGTTTTTTATCCCGCATTCCATGCGCGTATGCAACAATTGGCGTGATGGCATCTCTGAGACCGAAGGCAAGAAATAACACAAACTGCTGTACCTTGTAAAAAAGTCCATATGCCGTCTGAACACTCGCATCAAATTTCAGAATCAAATTCATGGCGTATACCATAATTGACATCAATGCCTGCGAGATGATTGCCGCGAGTCCGATTTCATAGATTTCTTTCACAATTGCCCCTTCAGGTCTCATATACTTCACGCCATGATCGAATTCAACATTGTGTCTGTGATGCAGATACAGAAGCAGTATCGCTGACAGCACCTGACCAAGAACCGTCGCATATGCAGCTCCTCTCACCCCCAATTCCGGAAATGGCCCTACTCCATATATCAGCAGTGGATCAAAAATAATGTTTATCACTGCACCGAAAATCTGTCCAATTGTCGAATAGATTGATTTTCCCGTCGCCTGAAGAAGTTTTTCAAACAAAGAAAAGAATATGATACCAAAGGAAATCATGCAGCAGATTCTAAGATAGCTTGTCGCCATTCCAAACACTTCCGGATCGCCCGTCTGTGTCCGAATATACTCATCCACACCAAAAATGCCAAACAGGAAGCAGACTACATAGATGACAACGCCTAAAAACAGGCTATTCCCTGCCACTTTTCCCGCCTTCTCTCTTTTTCCCTGACCCAATGTCTTTGCCAGCAATGCATTTGCTCCAACACCGGTGCCAATAGCCAATGCGACAATCAGCATCTGGATTGGGAACACCAGCGTAAGTGCATTTAAAGCCGCCTCGCTTCCCACCTTCATATTGCCGACAAACGCACTATCGACAATGTTGTACACCGCCTGTAAAGCCATTGATAAAATCATTGGAACACCGAGTTTTATCATCAGCTGATTCACCGGCATTTCCTTCATTCTGTTGTTACTCTTCATAAATCCTCCTTTTTTCGGCAAACAAAAAAGTGCGTAACCTGACGCAAGCTGGACTTACGCCATTCGGCTACACACTTCTCTTTGTTTCCTTATATTTATATCATACTTTAAACATATAAAAACGAGTAACAATAACTGGATTTACGCAGTCACTGCTACTCGTTTTTTTGTATTATAATATATTTTTTTCAAAAAAGTCAAACGTTTTTTTGTCGTCGATAAAAGATTATCTCTTTGTGAAATTCTGAACGTTATCTGCGAACGCAGGAACAACCTCGATTCCGCTCCGCTTCATCTCGGTCATTCCTGCGTTCCAATGGACCAATCCGCATAACAAAAGCCCCGTGAATGCAAGCATTCCAGGGCTTTGTATATGCGTCTTGGTTCGCAGATAACTGCTTATCTCTTTGAAAACTGTGGTGCACGACGAGCTGCTTTGAGACCGTATTTCTTACGCTCTTTCATACGAGGATCACGTGTTAAGAATCCTGCTTTCTTAAGAGCTGGTCTGTAATCAGCGTCTACATTTAATAATGCACGGGAAATACCATGACGGATAGCACCAGCCTGACCTGTGTAACCACCACCGCGAACGTTTACTAAAACGTCGAACTTCTCTGTGGTCTCTGTCAGTGTCAACGGCTGACGAACGATAACTTTCAATGTCTCTAAACCGAAATATTCATCGATATCTCTTTTATTGATTGTAACTTTACCTGTACCCGGTACTAAATATACTCTGGCAACAGATGATTTTCTTCTTCCTGTTCCGTAATACTTTGTATTAGCCAATGTAGTTTACCTCCTATTAAAATGTTAAAACTTCAGGTTTCTGAGCTTCATGTTTGTGGTCTGGTCCAGCATATACGAATAATTTTGTATACATCTGTCTTCCCAAAGGTCCCTTTGGAAGCATTCCCTTAACAGCATACTCGATAACTCTCTCTGGATGTTTGTTTAACATTTCTTTTAAAGTAGTCTCTTTCATACCACCAACATAATCTGAGTGATGATAGTAGATCTTCTGGTCTAATTTCTTACCGGTTACTTTTACTTTTTCTGCATTCACAACAATCACATAATCACCTGTGTCGATGTGTGGTGTAAAAATCGGTTTAT
>CAZBUW010000009.1:0-47581 GCA_964495195.1 uncultured Roseburia sp. | reverse complement strand
GTGAGCCACAAGATCAAAACATTAACTGATAGGCCTTCGTGAAACAACCCTACCAAGCATACGAATCTGATTGAAAAAAAAGCGATATCGAGGTATCATTATAAGTATATAAGTAACTACAATAAAAAAGCAGTAGGAGAGACTATGAGAAGAAAACAATTATGTATATGGTTGGCGGGGATGCTTTTGGTATCGATGCTCGGGGGCTGCGGACAGAAAAATTATGACAGACTCTTAAGCAAATCAGACCCGGTTACAGTCACAGTGTGGCACTATTACAATGGGGTTCAGCAGACACAGCTCGACGAGATGGTGGCAGAGTTCAACAACACGGTCGGAAGTGAGAAGGGCATTATCGTGGAGGCTTATTCGAAGAATTCCGTGGCAGAGCTTGCGGACAGTGTTCTTGCAGCGGCATCGGGCAATCCGGGGACAGATGAGATGCCGAATATTTTCGGAACCTATGCGGAGACGGCATATCAGATTGACAAGCTGGGAAAACTCGTCGATTTGAGTCCGTATCTCACAGAGGAAGAGATGGACGAGTATGTGGACGAATATATGGAGGAGGGAGCTCTCGGACAGGAGGGAACGCTCAAGATTTTCCCGACGGCAAAATCGACGGAAATTATGATGATCAATGAGACGGACTGGCAGAAGTTTGCCGATGCCTGCGGCGTCACCTACGATGACATGAAGACCTGGGAGGGGCTCGTCGATATATCGGAGCAGTATTACAACTACACGGATGCATTGACACCGGATGTCCCAAATGACGGAAAAGCATTTTTTGGAAGGGATGCGGTTGCAAATTATATGATTGTCGGTGCGAAGCAGCTTGGAGCAGAATTTGCGGCGGTCACGGAGGACGGAACCGTGGAATTGAACATGGAGAAAGAGGCGGTAAGAAAACTCTGGGACAATTACTATGTGCCGTTCGTAAAGGGATATTTTGCGGCGGAGAGCCGTTTTCGGAGTGATGATGCGAAAATAGGTACAATCATTGCGCTGATTGGCTCGACAGCAAGTGCAGCCTACTATCCGACTGAGGTGACAATCGGCGACGAATACACCTATCCAATCGACAGCGCGGTACTGCCGATGCCTTGTTTTGAGGGATGCGATTCCTATATCGTGCAGCAGGGCGCTGGGATGTCTGTTCTAAAATCCGACGAGAAGACGGAGTATGCCTGCACGGTATTTTTGAAATGGTTTACCGAGGCGGAGAGGAATACCGAGTTTTCCGTCAACTCCGGATATCTTCCGGTCAAGAAGGAGGCCAACGACTCCTCGGCGATTGCGACATACTGTGAATCGGTGGGAACGGACGAGGTGATGCAGAAAACGTTAGTGACTGCGATTGATGGAATCAATTCGAGCACGCTGTATACAAGTCCGCCATATGACGATGCGGCAGCAGTGCGCGACTACCTGGGGGATGCAATGGAAAATTCTGCAAGGGAGGCGCATACGGAGGCACTCGCCCGCATTGAGTCCGGGGAGGATCGGGAGAGCGTATGGCAGGAATTGACGGATGATGAAGCATTCGAGACATGGTTTGCTGACTTTGAAAAGGGTTTCGATAAGATAGTAGGTGAATAGTTTGCGGCACAGGAATAAAAAAAGTAGCTCATTGCTCTCTAAAATTGCAATTCCGATGATTTTTCTCGCCTTGCTGCAGGTGTTTGTCTTTCTGGCACTCCTGGTGGCAAACGGCAGTTTCACATATGTAAAGAGTACGTCCTACAATCTTCTTCTGGAAAAGACAGGGAACCGCAAGGCGTATATGGAAAATGTCTTCAACCGGAAGACCTCTATCGTGTACGACACAGCCAACGAAGTGAATGACATCACGGAGAATATTCTCGCGGAAGAGAACCAGAGTATTCAGGCGATAAAGACGGACAAGGAACTGAACAAGCGGATTTTGTCCGAGTGTTCGGAGAGCCTCGTGTCTTTGATCCGGCGGGATGTGGTGAACGATGCCTTCCTGATTTTAGACAGCGGAACGCTCTATGATGAGGGCGATGAACTCTTTCGCACCGGTCTGTATCTGCGCGACACGGATGTGGATGAGAGCAGCATTTCCGACAATCAGGACATTTTTATGGAGATGGGAAGTTCGGAGACGGCGCGTGAATATGGTATGCCGCTCGATTACGACTGGTCACTCTATCTGAATGTGACGGATAACAGTGACGGAAGGTTTGATTTCTTCTTTGAGCCAATTCAAAATTATGATGACAATTCGGATGTGCCGCTCTATGAGATGGGATATTGGAGCGGATTTTCATCCATTACGGACAAACAGCAGAAGAGTATAAAATACGCGCTTCCGCTGGTGTCGGAGGACGGCAGGGTGTACGGCGTTATCGGGATTGGTCTCCTGGAGAAAACGATTCAGCAGGCAGTTCCAAACGGCGACTTTTTTGGAGGAAATACAAGCTATATCCTCGCTGCAAATTTCGAGGAGGACGGGAAGTTCGTACCGATGATTCACCAGGGAAGTTCGTATGCGAGACTGGTAAAGGAGAACACCGTTCTTTGCAGGGATAATCCGATTGAATACAACCTGTATGAATTTACCGTGGAAGATGGCACCGAGGTGGTCGGCAGCATTCAGAAGATGAATCTGTACAGCTCGGATTCTCCGTATCGGAAGCAGGAGTGGGCGTTGATTTCAGTGGCGGACAAGGATTATCTGCTCGGCTCTTACTATGCTATGATACGCTCCGTCATGCTGACAACACTGATTACATTTGTAATTATAGCGATGCTTGCAATTGCGACAAGCCGCCAGCTTTCCAAGCCGGTAACGAGCATGATAAAAAAGCTCAACGAGGGGCGCAGCGGTCACGACATCGTCGAATTCCACAAATCCGGAATTGCGGAAATCGACGTGCTCGCCGAGTCGATTGTGGACTTGCAGCTCAATTTGACAGATTACGCTTCGCGCGTGTCGCGGATTATGAAAATGTCTGAGAACCAGATTGGTCTGTTTATGTATGACTGTAAGACAAAGAGTGTTTTCGTCGGGGAGAGTCTTGTCAAATTGTTGAAATTTGACGGGCTCCAGGATGGGGATGTGACGATTACAGAGGAGGAGTTCTGTGATTATTTATCTGCCATAGATCCGGAGAACGTGATTATGAGCCTGCCGATTTTTGGCGAGAAAGAAAATTGTGAACACTCGATTTCGGAACAGAGGGAAATCAGTTTTACGTTAGATAGCGGTGAGGAAATCTGGTTAAAATTTGTACTCACGAGAGACAAATCGAACGTTATGGGACTCGTGCAGGATATCACCGACACAGTCGCTGAGAAGCATGAGATTGCAAAGGCGAAGGATGCCGAGTATATGGAGAAGTTGTTGGAGACAAACAATGCGCTGCGTGTTGCTTTTGAAGCGGCTGAGCGGGCGAACAGCACCAAGACGGATTTCCTGTCGCGTATGAGTCATGATATCCGCACGCCGATGAATGCTATCATCGGAATGACAGAGATTGCGAAGCACCATCTGGATGACCCGAACAGGTTGGACGACTGTTTTCAAAAGATATCCACATCAAGCCGCTATCTGCTTTCACTGATCAACGAAGTGCTCGATATGAGTAAGATTGAGGCGGGAAAATTTGTCTTGGCGGAGGAGAATATCAATCTGTTAGAACTTGTGGACAATCTGATAGAGATGATTCAGCCTTCGGTCAATGAAAAAAAACATGCGCTCTCCGTGCATATCGATTACTTAGAGCATGAGAATGTCATCAGTGACAGCCTGCGCATCCAGCAGGTGTTTATGAACATTATGAGCAACGCCATCAAATACACACCGGAGGGCGGACACATCGACGTCGGCATCACGGAAAAAGATGTCGGACAGAAACGCGTTGGTTGTTATGAGTTCACTTTTTCTGACAACGGAAAGGGTATGCGTCCGGAATTTATGGATAAACTGTTCATACCGTTCGAGCGCGAGGAAGACGAGCGCGTGAGCAAGGAACAGGGGACGGGGCTTGGTCTGACAATCACCTACAATATCGTGAAATTGATGAATGGAGATATTCGTGTAAAAAGTGAAGTTAACAAAGGAACTACGTTTATCGTTACGCTTTACCTGCCGCTGGGCGAGGCGGAGACCTCGGCGCGCGCCGAAGTCGGTGGCCGTGTGGCGCTTATTGTGGACAACGATAAGGATGTCTGTGAGAGCACCTGCCTCATATTGAAGCGAATTGGTATGCGTGGGGATTGGGCACTCTCGGGGCAGGAAGCAGTGGAAAAAATCTGTGAAGCACATGACAGGGGTGAAGATTACGATGCCGTGTTGATGGACTGGAAGATGCCGGGCATGAATGGAATCGATGCAACGCGCGAAATACGAAAAAAATGCAGTGGGAAGGTCTCAATCATCCTGACGTCCGCCTACGATTGGGCGGAGATTGAGCAGGAGGCGCGGGATGCGGGAATCGATGCATTCCTGAGCAAACCATTGTTTGAGTCGAGACTTCTGATTGTCCTGCGTTCGCTTCTGACACACGCACAACAGCCGGAGAATGAAAGCCTGACCGAGCACGATTTCTCCGGATATCGGGTTCTGCTGGTGGAGGACAATGAACTTAACCGGGAGATTGCAGAGGAGATTCTTAGCATGGCGAATCTTACGGTTGAGACGGCGGTCGACGGGCGTGATGCGGTGGAACAGTTTGAAAAGTCAGCTCCGGGCTACTATGATTTGATTTTTATGGATATTCAGATGCCGATTATGAACGGTTACGAGGCGACTGAGGCCATACGCGCGCTGGAGCGCGAGGATGCAAAGACGATTCCAATCGTCGCCATGACGGCGAATGCGTTTGCCGAGGATGTGCGAAACGCCGAGAATGCCGGTATGAATGAACATATCTCTAAGCCGCTCAATGTAGACCGGTTGTATGAGGCACTGAACAGATGGCTTCTGAAATAAAAATGTGTAAAGTGAGGTTTTGGGAATGATTTTTGAGACACATGCCCATTACGATGATGATAAATTTTCCGGTGACAGGGAGACGTTGCTGCAATCACTCCCGGCAAAGGGAATCAAACCAATTATAAATGTAGGTTCCTCTATTGAATCCACGAGGACGACACTGGAGCTCGCCGGACGTTATGATTACGTTTACGCTGCTGTCGGGGTTCACCCGAGCGACATCGACGGTTTGAACGAGGAGACCTTTCTCTGGTTAGAAGAACAGACGTCCTGTGAGAAGGTTGTCGCGGTCGGTGAGATCGGGCTTGACTATTACTGGGATAAGGAACCCGGGGTGCAAAAGATGCAGCGCTACTGGTTCGAGCGGCAGATGGAGCTCGCGCGCAAAGCAGGACTTCCTGTCATTATTCATTCGCGGGACGCCGCGAGCGATACCATGAATCTCATGAAGCGGATTCATGCCGAGGAGATACCGGGTGTCATTCATTGCTACTCCTATTCGAAGGAGATGGCGCTTGAGTTTATTAAAATGGGCTATTACATTGGAGTCGGCGGAATTGTCACATTTAAAAACGCAAAAAAATTGAAAGAGACAGTGGAAAATATCCCGCTAGAACGTATTCTGCTTGAGACGGACTGTCCTTATATGGCGCCGGAACCACACCGTGGAAAAAGGAATGACTCCTCCTATCTCCCGTATGTTGTGGCAAAGATAGCGGAGCTAAAAGGTGTCAATACCGCGGAAGTGGAGCGCGTGACCGAGGCGAATGCGCGTGCGTTATTTCGCAAGGTGCGGTGCTAGTGCACTGGCACATTGATAATTAGCATAACTGTACTGTCGATGACATCATCTGCTGCGTTGTCGTCAGTCGACGTAGCCACCGCTACGCCTCCTTTCTCCGCCTTGCAGAGTGATGCCATATCCAGCACAGTTATACTAAAAATCAATGTGTCAGCGCACTAGCTCCACGGCGTCTTTCCAGAAACGTTTCGGGATGTTTTGCGCCTGAAGTTTTGGATTTTTCCTCGCTTCAATCGCAATGCTCTCGAAGAAGTTTTTCCAGAGGAGCTGATAAGTCTCCTCCTTTTCGGAATAGCGGTGAAGCAGGCTCTTATCTATGGAGGAGGTGTCCGCGAGCATATAGTTCTTGCCGGCTGCGTGCACTGCAGCCAGATCCCGGTTCTCATCGTAAATCATGAAATTCTCCTGAGGGAGACGGTCTGTAAAATGATCTGCCAGCATGGTAAGGCAGTCATTTTTCGGGTGTATGATCGCAAGTAGTACACCATTTTCCAATTCCTGAAAACGTAAAAATCCAAGCAGATGATGTGCTTCACAGCAGATGGCGCGAGAGAGCTCAAAGACTCTGGCGACATAGGGGTTGGCGAGGTCGTGGAGCACTTTCTCACCGTAGGGAACACTGCTTTTAGGCGGCTTTGCCAGGGCGTAGACAATTGTCTTATAGACGGCATTTGCCTTGTCGATAGCCTGCCGCTTTTCGTGTGGTTCAACAGCTAGGACTGCCGTTGCCAATTGTTGATAAAACTCCCCGCCAAACTGGGTGGTGAGAGTGCGGCTCACTTTCCCGGCCTTCTCGAGGGAGGGGGAAACCGTGATATATTCGGCAAAGAGAGAGTAGTTCTCAATCTCTCGGCAGGAGAGGGCAATGTCCTCCTCCGTCAGGCTGCTGCGGTGTGCAATCTTATAGCACCAGGCGTCATAGACGCCGGTCAAAATGCCGTCAAGGCTGTCTTCACAGACGAAGATGTGCATAGCGAATCCTCCATACTGGTATCAAATAAACTCAACTGCTGGTATCCCGAATTGCGGATGTCTTTTGGAATCATGGTCTTATCTCCAATCAGATTCCTACAAATGTAGTCCTCTTCGAGCTTCGTGCGGTACATCATTCTGCCGGAGCAGGTGATAAAGTAGAGCGCACGTTTTAATACGACGCCAATCTTTTTCAGGTCGGCGAAATCGAGCCGGCTCATGCGTCTCGCCTTTACGATGCGGCTGGCAGACTTGTAGCCGATGCCGGGGACGCGCAGGAGCGTTTTGTAATCCGCCGTGTTGACCTCCACAGGAAAACACTCTAAGTGGCGCAGTGCCCAGTCGCACTTCGGGTCGAGGTAGATATTGAAGTCCGGGCGTTCCTCGGAGAGCAACTCCTCGACGCGGAAATCATAAAAGCGCAGCAGCCAGTCCGCCTGATAGAGGCGGTGCTCCCGCAGGAGCGGCGGGCCGCCCGGCAGCGCCGGAAGAGCCGAATTCTCCGTCACGTTCACAAAGGCAGAGTAGAAGACACGCTTTAGCTCAAAGTTCTGATAGAGGCGCTCTGCTACGCTCATAATCTGGTAATCGTGCTCCGGGGTGGCGCCGATAATCATCTGGGTGCTCTGTCCGGCGGGCACAAAGCGCGGTGTCTTCTGATAGAGGGCGACTTCACAAGCGTTGGCGGAGATGCCGTTCTGAATGAGGCGCATCGGCTTTAAGATCGTCTTCCTGGACTTACAGGGCGCGAGCTTGCGCAGGCTGTCCGAGGTGGGCAGTTCCAGGTTGATGCTCATGCGGTCGGCGAGAAAGCCGGTGCGCTCCACCAGCTCCGGGTCTGCGCCGGGAATCGCCTTCACATGGATGTATCCGTTAAAGTGGTGGACGTTGCGCAGCATGTAGAGCGTCTGGTAGATTAAGTCCATTGTGTAGTCGGGACTAATCAGAATGCCGGAGCTTAGGAAAAGTCCTTCGATGTAATTGCGCCGGTAAAACTCCATCGTCAGTTCGCAGACCTCCGCCGGGGTAAATGCGGCGCGCGGAACATCCGAGTTGCAGTTGTTCTGGCAGTAGCTGCAATTGAAGATGCACTCGTTCGTAAAGAGTATCTTGAGGAGTGAGATACAACGCCCGTCGGCGGCAAACGAGTGGCAGATGCCGGAGGCGATGGAATTGCCCATGCCCTGCCCGTTTCCTTTGCGGTCGACTCCGCTCGAGGTGCAGGCGACATCGTACTTGGCGGCATCGGTGAGAATATGGAGTTTTTCCATGAGGGAGAGGTTCTGCTGTATGTTCATGTGTGGCTCCTTTCCGGCGGTGAAAATCAGAATAGAACATCTGTTCGAATATTATGATATCACGCTCCGGCGCAAAATGCAAGAGGAAAATCGAATATTTGTTCGAAAAAAAAGATAACAGTTCAGCCTTCTGTGTTGAGCAAATAAAAAATAGAAAAAGTGCCGAAATTTTTATCCTTCTTGCAACGACTTTTCCACATTAAACATCTTTACTCCCGATGTTTGGGAATCATAACAATGCCACAAGAATTTGTGTGAATATCTTTCTCGAAATTTTCATTTTTTTCGTATTTTAAGCAGTGGCGCTCCACCCTTTTTTATAAACAGCGGATTATTATCCACAGTCATTTTGACGAACATCCGGATTGCCCAAATTCGTTTTTTCTTATTTCTGATAAAATCAGACTATCAGAAAAAGAAAGGGAGGAGTTTACAAATGGGTGGTAATTATGAAAAATAAAAATGATGTTGACCGTCTGAATGCTAAGATAGATTGCTTTACACAGGAAAACCAGCTTCTCAAAGACCACAATGCCCGTTTGAAAAGCATTATCAATAATGACAGTTCTAACACTTCCCTTCCGTCATCCACTGACCAGAAAGGTGGAAGACCTGCCCACACCTATAACAGTCGTGAACATACAGGACGTAAAGCCGGAGGGCAGAAAGGACATAAGGGCACAACTCTGACGAAATCAGAAGTAGAAGAAAAAATCAAATCAGGAAAATGTAGACATGAAATCAGGGAGATTGGAAATCCTGCCAGCCGGAAGTATATCACGAAATATGTAGTAGACCTTGATATAGCCTACGAAGCAAATGTAAATGCACTTGGGGCAGTCCTGTACAGCGAGGTAGTCATGTCCAATGATGGGATAGCTGCATTCTTAAATGTTGCAGGCAGTGATGAGTTCGGTCTGTCAGCGGGGAGTGTGTATGGATTCTGTAAAAAAACTTGCCGGAAATGCTGAAAACGGTATCCAGAATTTAAAAGAAGAACTGCTGAACCATGAAGTAGTATTAACGGATGCCACCACGGTAACAGTCAATGTGGAACAGAATTATATCTGAAATTTCAGTATAGAAAAGACAGTTGTTTACCGTGCCATGAAAAGCGAGGCAATTGATGCTCTCAAAACATAGGTTTTATAGAAAGATTCGTCCATATCATCCGTTGTCTACATAAAAACAACGGGGAAACGGAGCATAAATGGTCAGAGCAGATGAAAGAACTGTTGTGTGAGATGAACAGGGAACGGAAAAAACTCACAGCCCAGACACAGATATGCAAAGAAAGATGAAAAAGTGCTGTTGAACCGTTTGGAGAAATACAAGCACAACCGTCTTTTGATTTTGTATGATTTCAGGGTTCCGTTTGATGATAACATGAGTGAGCGTGACTTGAGGAAAGTCAAGAATAGGTCCCGAATGGTGGGAGATTTTCGGAAAGACAGCGGTCACGAAATGTACGGTGCAATACCCATTGGGTTAATTTAGAAGGCTGAACTGATACGCTTTGACTGCTCTAATGCCATCGCTCAAAATGTCACTGTAAAATTTGAATGATTTTTAAAATACGTTCTTTGGTTTCAACGGAGCAAGATTTTAGCTGTCGAAGTATCTCCTGATCTAAAACAGTAGAAACATCATTGTATTCATCTGCTAAAACATAATCAACCGTAACATTCAGAGCATTACATATATGAACCAAAGTTGGAAGAGAAATTTTGACACGATTATTTTCAATATTACTGATATGACTTGTATTTATGTCTACCATATTAGCAACATATTCTTGTGTCAACCCGGCAGATATGCGCGTCTCCCTCAATTTTTTGCTGATTTTTTCAAAATTTATCTCTTTCATTATATAAATGCCTTTCAAAAATATTTCTAATTGTAATATTTTTATAGCTGTGATATAATAAGTTATAGCTATAAAAATATTAGCTATAATACATATTTGGAGGTGAAAAAATGGCTAGAACTATTGAGTACATGTGTAGCTATTGTGGAAGAAAAGAATTCAAAGGAGAAAATGCTGGAAGACCGAGTCCGGGAAAATGTCCTCGTAAATCTAATGGAGGTCCGCATAGCTGGAAAAAAAACAGAGTGATTTAAAGTTTAATCATGTCAGAATCCTGAATAGAATATGCGATACCATACGTTCTATTCAGGATTGATGAGAATAATAACATTATGAAAAATTATTATGAAATATTAGAAATTAAAGAAACTGCTTCCGAAGAGGTAATAAAAGCAGCATATAAAGCGTTAGTAAAAAAAAATCATCCAGATAATTATCGTGGTGATTCCGAAATGATGGAAAAAAATATGCTTTTGATAAATGAAGCCTACGAGGTGTTATCTGACAGGGAAAAAAGACGCATCTACGATACTGAATGCAGAAAGAATAATGAATTTGTCGCATCAAATAATGACATGAAAAAAAGTGATTCTGAGGATGAATCCGAAAAAAAAGGAAACACACAAAAATCGAAAGGTAAAATAATTCTTAGTGTGTTAGGAATCATCGGAAGTGGAATAGTCGCTTCTATCAATCAAGCAACTCAGACATTCGATAATGCGTATATGGAGGGGATGCGTATGGATGAACAAATGCTAGTACGTCGCTATAAATCTGCAACAGGTTATAAAAGAGGTGGATACGCAAAAGCGCTTGAAGAACGGGGGCTTTTATGCAGAAATGAGAAAGGTGAATATAGCCCAACATACAAGATGAAAAAATATTTATAATTAGACGAAAGGAAAAATGGGACATGTGGGTTGTTATCATTGTAATTATAGGAGCCATTATTTATGTGAGCTTACCTTTGCCATTGCAATTTATAGTTCTATTGCTTAATACAAAAATTCCAGACCCGATACCCTATATTGATGAAATTATTATGTATGGAGCATTCCTAAAAAAACTTATAGCTGTAGCGAGAATAGAAGAATGTTTAGAATGGATAGAGGAACATAAACTAATCAGTATATTAATTGGAATATCAGTAATCACAGTAATCATTATTTTGGTTGCAAAGTTTGTTTAATCAAACTTTAAACATATCATACTATTACATATTTAGGGAGGAATGAAAAATGGATCTTAAAGGCTTTTTATCAGGCGTAAATTCTTATGCTGAAAAAGAAAGGAAACGAGTGTTGTCCGCAATGAAACAAAATTTGCGCAAAAAAAGTGACGCAGAAATAAGAAAAATGTATCAAATTCGATATGATAATCCAAAGTGGAATGATGAGATAATTTCATTGATTGAAGATGAAGCTAGTAGACGCGGAATTTATTAAGAGAAATTTTCTTTTGATATATTCAAATCAAGAAAAAAAGCTGATGATTATTATGTTGATGTTAAACTTGAGCTGGATGAGCTTGATTTGACTTCGGCAGAAAGTAAGGCGACTTATGCGGAGATGAAAGAGTATGTCTTGAAAGAGCGTGGATTGAAGGTGTCTAATCTCTATATTTCACAGATAAAGAGAAGGTGTGGAATAGAGTGTGGGGAGAATTCTAACTTTCCTAGGTCGGGAGATAGTAGACAGTCTTAGTATCCGGTGGAGAAGGGAAGTGTCGGTTGGAGAAATCTAACCGGCATTTTTTTGTGGAAAGATTATTGGACATGTAAACTTTGCATAATGAAAATGACATAGTGATAGACGATGCAATTTTGCAATTTGCAAACTTCAATTTCCAATTGAGAAAAAAGACAAAAAGGGTTATAATATTATGCAGAATAAATGTCAGATTGTCATTGAAATTGGAGGATTAAAATGGCGGTTAACTATGATAAATTATGGGGCATCTTAAATGAGCGTGGAATGATGAAAACAGAGCTTATAAAAGAAGCCCAAATCAGTACAAATGCGATGGCGAAGCTTGGTAGAAATGAAGATGTCCGAGTAGGGGTTCTGGAGAAGATTTGCTTGGCATTGGATTGTAAGATGGATGATATTTTGGATATTGTTCCTGATAAAGAATAGTGTTTGAAGGGAAGATTACATATGACAGATGAGAAGTTTACATTGATGCAATACTCAGTTAGTGTAACCCTTGGTCTGATTATTGTAGTAATGCGGAAGAAAAAATGGTAAAATTTTTGTAGCTATCGAGAGCAAATCTCGAAAATACAACGAACACTATAAATAGAGAGTATAGAAATGAAACAGTTCAAAATAAAACCAGACTACTACGATGACTTTCACTGTGCCGCAGGGGCGTGTCCAATCACCTGCTGTCAGGAGTGGAAGATCGCAGTCGACGATGAGACAAAGAAAAAGTGGAAAAAGCAATACCTCTGCACGGTGCAGGGGGAGGCGGAACTCGCCGGTTTCCTGAGGCAGAAGGACGGCGGCACCGTCATTGGCTTAACGCCCGAGATGAAGTGTCCGTTTCTGGATGAAAATAAGTTATGTAAACTGGTAATCCAATTGGGGGAGGAGGCGCTCTCCGAGACATGCACCCTTTTTCCAAGGCAGATTCATGAGTTTGAAGACCGCACGGAATATTCGCTTGTCGCATGCTGTCCTGAGGTCGTGGACATCCTGCAAAGACAGGAGCAGATTGTCTTCGTCCGGCAGGAAGCCGCCACAGAGCAGGAGACTGCCGCAGAGATAGAAGCTGCCACAGAGCAGGAGACTGCCGCAGAGCAAGAAGCCGCCGCAGAGCAGGAAACCGCCACAGAGCAGGAAGCCGCCGCAGGACAGGAAGCCGCCTTTTTTGAACTGCGCAAACTGATGCTCGACATTTTGCAGGATAAGAGTTACCCGGTTGCGCAGGCACTGCAGATGTGTTTTTACATTCTGCTCGATTGCTATCACAGGGCATTTGAACAGGCGAAAAGCCGGCAGAACCGCGCGGACAGGCGGCGCGGGATCGAACCGGAGCCGGCAGGCCTTGTGCCTGACCTGGCACCTTATTCAAAAGAAGCCATCGCGGAGCTTTATGATGCTGTCGCCGGTCGGGAGGCGGATCCGTTCGCATCGTTTGAGGAGCGCAACGAACTGTTTTTAGACCTCGCGGAAAACTACCGCAAAGAGGGCATTTACCGCACTTTTTTGGAGGAGATTGCGCAACTTGCCGAGCAGTTTTCCGGGGACGCAGAGGCAGACGGCAAGCACACAAACGCCCGCCGGGAGCCGATAGATAGCGCAACTATGCAAAAATTTGCGCAGGAGCTTGCCGAAAATGAAAACTGGCTGCGCAACTATCTCGCCGCCGAGATTTTCGCCAGCTTTCTGCTGCCGGATTCCAACTTTGAGGACCTCGTGGCGGCGATGCAGTGGATTGGCATCGAGTATGCCGTCATCCGCCATGTTCTTTTGCTAAAATATCAAAAGAACGGCAGTCTGGAGCGTGGGGACATCCGCGACACGATCGTTTACATTGCGCGCATGACAGGCTACGACGGCGAGGACGTGCGCGAATATTTAGAGAACAGCTTTCAGGAACTGATCTGGGAGTGGGGCTACTTCGCCCTGATTACGGACGAAAGAAATGAGGATTATTATGTCTGAATTAGAGGAAAAATTAGCGCTCCTTCCGAAGGAGCTTCAAAAGATTATCATAAGCAAACCGCGGGAGAAATCAGCGGAGTATAAAAAAATCGTCATCGAGAAAAAGAAGAATTATTACCAGGCGGCGCGCTACACCGAAAAGCAGGTGTTTCACGTCAATCTTGAGGCGGCGGAACTTTTGGCATTTCTCCTAGAGCAGCTCAGGGAACATTTTTTGCAGCTGAATGCCTGGGACGGGAAGAAGGAGTATATGCTGCTTCTCTCGAAAAAGGGAAAAGCCACATTCAGGCAGAAAACGTGCGCAAACGAGTGCGCAAATAAGGCGGACGAGACGAGCCACAACCGCAAAAAGAACTATATTCTGGAGGAGGGAAGACCGATTCCAGCGCTCGTCGACATGGGCGTTTTCACGAAGGAAGGAAAAGTCGTGCGCACCATGTACGATAAATTCCGGCAGATAAACCGCTTCTTAGAGATTGTCGAGGACGGGGTTCATGAGTACGGCAGGGAGGAGATCAACATCATTGACTTTGGCTGCGGCAAGTCCTACCTCACCTTCATTCTCTACTATTATTTTACGGAAATCAAGCACATGACGGCGCATATCATCGGGCTTGATCTGAAGAAGGATGTCATTGAAAAATGCAACCGAACCGCGGAAAAATACGGCTATGAGAACCTGCGCTTTGAGCTCGGGGATATCAATGGTTACAGGGCGCCGTTTGATGTCGACATGGTCGTCACGCTGCACGCGTGCGACACTGCCACGGATTTTGCGCTGTACAATGCCATCTGCTGGCGGGCAAAGATGATTTTTTCTGTGCCTTGCTGCCAGCACGAGCTGAACAGTCAGATGAAGACGGACGACCTCTCGCTTTTGACCAGATACGGAATCATTAAAGAGAGGATGGCGGCGCTCACAACGGACGCCATCCGGGGAAATCTGCTCGAATACTGTGGCTATAAGACGCAGATTTTAGAGTTTATCGACTTTGAGCAGACGCCGAAGAATCTTTTGATTCGGGCGGTGCGAAAGCCTGTTGTGCCCGCGTCCGTCAAGCGCAGATACCTCGCGGAGGTGCACGCGGCGATGGAGGAATTTTGTGTGTCGCCGACACTTTACCGCCTGCTTGCGGCGGAGGGCAGATTCCCGGGACAGGAGACACCGGCGGAGGAGGCGGAGCGCTAAGACAGGGCATCCGCCTCCTCCGCCAAAATCTTTGCGAAAAACCTTGTCCGGGAAGTCTTCACAAGACACATAAAATCCGTTATAATTATTTTGTTAGGTTCGGGTGTCAAATGGTGCTAATATAAGCTTTGTGTTATCCTCTTGCAAAAAATAATTTTCCCATTTGTTCCGAATTGCGGATGTAAGATTTTCTAAATGTTTTGCCATAAATTTTAGCTGCGACCGCAACCGCCCAAGATTCGCCGTCCATGGCTCAACCTGGGCTCTCAGCAACGTCCTGTTGCTGAGTTGCTGGATAGCATACCAAAACATTAAGAAAATCTAATATCCTTCATAAGTCACAAATGCAAAATTTATTTTGTGCAATATGACAATTCAAATTCTCATTAGCACCTGTTGACACCCGAATCCTTATTACAAAACAAATTAATGAGGTAAAAATAGTTAGAATGAAAGCAGGAAATTATGGACATTTTAGAGCGTTTTCCGAATCAGGGAACATTTAATGAATATTGGAACAAGGAGTATAAGGAGCTGACCTACGAGGATGTCAGGGAAGCCTACGAGAACACGGTAAAAGAGGCGGACGGCCACATTTTTATCTCCGACTACGAGGAGAAGGGCTGTGTGTCGAAGGAGGATTTCAAACAGAATCTGTCCCGGGACGCACAATTTATGTTTCAGGACAGTTTGATTGAGGCTTTTTACGATAAGAATCCAAAACTATATGAGACTGCGTTTGAAATCTACGAGATTGAGCAGATGAGCGGGGACGTTAGCAGAAATATCGCCTGCACTTTCCACGAGACCTACCGGAAGCTCTACAACGAATTTTTGGACCGGCTGTTCGATGAGAAGATTGCCAGATAGCGCGGCACAAAATAGCGCGAGGTAAGTAAGACAGCGCAGTGCAAAAAGGCCCGGCGACGAAACAGCCGGAGTGCACAGGGCGGAGAAAAAGAGAGGAAATCAGATGGCATCACTTGGAATTCCGCAGAATACGATTGCGGTATTGCAGAAATATAATTTTAATTTTCAGAAGAAGTTTGGTCAGAATTTTTTGATTGATACACATGTATTGGAGAAGATTATTGAGTCCGCAGGGATTACGAAGGAGGACTTTGTATTAGAGATCGGGCCGGGAATCGGGACGATGACGCAGTACCTGTGTGAGAGTGCGCGGGAGGTGGCGGCGGTTGAAATCGATAAGAACCTGATACCGATTTTAGCGGATACCCTGCGGGAATATGACAATGTGACGGTGATTAACGAGGATATTTTAAAGGTGGATATCAACCGTCTTGCAGAGGAGAAGAACGGCAGCCGCCCGATTAAGGTGGTGGCGAATCTGCCTTACTATATTACGACGCCGATTATCATGGGGCTCTTTGAGAGCCATGTGCCAATCGACAGCATCACAATCATGGTGCAGAAGGAAGTGGCGGACCGCATGCAGGTCGGACCCGGAACAAAAGAGTACGGAGCGCTCTCCCTTGCGGTGCAGTATTATGCTAAGCCGGAGATTGTCGCAAACGTGCCGCCAAACTGCTTTATGCCGCGCCCGAAGGTCGGAAGTGCAGTCATCAGGCTGACCAGACATCCGGAAGTGCCGGTGCAGGTGGATGATGAGAAGCTGATGTTTCGTCTGATCCGCGCCTCGTTCAACCAGCGCAGGAAGACGCTGGCGAACGGGCTGAACAACTCGCCGGAGATTCATCTGTCCAAGGAGATTATCACGGAGAGCATTGAGGCGCTCGGCGTGCCGGCGACCGTACGGGGCGAGGTGCTTACGCTGGAACAGTTTGCCAAATTGAGCAATATCATTGGGGAAAAGTTAAAAAGAGGATAAGATGACAGACCCTTTAGGAGGATGTTTATGGAGAACATGGAGAGGGAGCATGCGTCGATTCAGGAGTTAGAGACAAAGGTAACAATGCTTTCGAGAGAGATTGATGCAGCTAAAATCATTTTGGAGCAGATTGCAAAACTTCATACGGAGGGGACGTTTGAGGAGGCTGTAGAGAGCATACTCGCATCCGTCGGAGCCTGCATAAACGCGGAGCGGATGTACATTTTCGAGGATAGGGGGGAACGCTATCCGAACACTTACGAGTGGTGTGCAGAGGGAATCCGGCCGGAGAAAGACAGCCTGCAGGATTTGACAAAGGAGGAGGTCGCTCCGTGGACGAATGTCCTGCGCAACGGCGAACATATCTATATTCCGGATGTGGAGAAGATTAAGGAGAGTATGCCGGATATTTACAGGATTCTGTCCAGACAAAATATTACAAGTGTCGTGGAAGCGCCAATCATGTCGGGGGAGCGGCTGATTGGATTTTTGGGCGTGGACAATGCGCCGGAGGAGATTTCCAATATCATCATCGGATCGCTCATCACGCTCGGCACTTTTCTCGGAATGACGATGCAGATCCGCGAGGAGCAGAAGAAGATTCAGTCTCAGAATTTAAGGCTTGCGCAGGAGAGAAAACGTTACCGGGATGCCTTGTCAAACAAGTGCGCGTTCTGTTATCTGTTCGATTTAGACGACGGATATCTCTACGAGGATTTCACAACAGCCCGCGGGGAAAATCTCATTCAGGAATTAGGGCTCTCCCTGCCGGTGCATTTTGATGAGTTCAATCAGGCGTATATCACCCATTATGGCATTGACATATTGAATGATGACAGTGAGAGACATTTTACCTGCCAGGGGCTTCTGAATGATTACGACAGAGGTGAGACAAATATATCATCGGAATATTACTGCAGGCTGACAGACCGATATTACCGCGTCGTGGCACTGCTGTCGAGGGACGAACTCAACGGACATGTCTATGCGGTTGTGATTGCGACAGATACCACAGAGGTGACAAGAAAAGAGAATAAACAGCTCCATGAACTGAAAGAGGCGAGAAGGAGGCTGAAGGATGCCAATGAGAAGATTAATCTTCAGCTCAAGACTGTATTTGGCGGAATCAACGGAGGCCTGAAGGTCAGCAGGGACGACGAGGATTTTTCGTTTGAGTATGTCAGCGACCGTGTGGCGTCGATTCAGGGATATACACCGGAAGAATTTATGAAGGCTTCCGGCGGGTCTGCGGGTATGAACTGCATCCCGGAGGACAGGGAGGAGACGAAAAGGATTCTCAAAAGGCAGTATGAAAAAGGGGATACTTACTATCTGAAATACCGTGTCCGCCACAAGGACGGCAGCATCCGATGGATTATCGACAGCGGAAGGAGAGTTGTCGAGGCGGACGGCGAGGTACGCCACTATAGTCTGATACAGGATGTGACGGAACAGGAAGGAAAAAATATCGCACTGCGGGATGCGTATGACATGCAGGCACAGATGCTCGATGCCATCTGCTGTGGAGTGTTTGCCTACAAGGTGCCGGAATATGAGCTGATTCTTGCGAATGACATCGCGAAGCGGCTGATAAAATGCGAAGACGGGGAAGATGAGATGGAGAGCTTCGGACGTTTCTATACGCAGTACATTGTCGAGGAGGACCGCGCGCTTGTAGATGGAATGAAGGATGTCTTGAAGAAACCGGGTGACAGTGCGCAATATGTGTTCCGCGTCAGGGGGCCTGGGGGAGCTCTGGAGATTATCTCGTGCATTACGAAGCGCCTTCGGTATATCAACGGACAGGAATACATCCTAAGTTCCCTTCAGGACATCACAGAGCGGACCAACCTTGAGATGATGCTGTCGACGGAGCGGAGCGAATACCGGGATGCGCTGCTTGACAGCGCGCAGTTCTCCTTTGCGATGGATCTGACAGAAGGATATCTGACGGAGTCCATCCACACAAAAGAAGGGGATATTCCGTTGGAAAAATACGGGATGAAACCGCCGGTATGGTATGACGATATCCTGGACAAATGGATTGGCCAGAGGGAGATTATACCGCTCGAGGGAAACATGGAGATGATACTGCACCGGGGGCGTCTGTTGGACCGATATTGGAATGGGGATACCCGTGTGGAGGCGGAGTACTGCAGCAAGGTATACAAAGAGTACTACAATGTGCTGGTGCTGCTCTCACGAAACCAGATGGATCATCATATTCACGCTATTTTTATCGTACATAATGTTACGGAGGCGCGGAAGGCGGAACAGCGGCAAAAGAGGAAACTTCTCGAGGCAAAAGAGAATCTGAGTGCAATGAATGAGGAACTGCGCGCGTCGCTTGATTCCGAGAGGGAGAAGACGGCGATTATCAGCGCCATGAGCAATGTCTATTATGGCAACTATCTGATTGATCTGCGCGACGAGTCGATTATGCCAATCGCGGGAGTGGAATATCTCGAGGAAATTGGGACGCGCGGGCGAAACGTGAAGGATGTCATCCAGTTTTGGATTACAAACATAGTTCATGAGTCTTTCCGAAAAGATATGGAAAAATTTACAGATTTGTCGACGATATCAGAGCGGATGAGAGAGACACAGATTCTCAGCGAGGAATGCATCAGCCTGAAAGTGGGATGGATTCGCGTCAGCTTTATCGTAGTCAGCAGAAGCGAAGCAGATGAGGTGCAGCAGATGCTCTGGGTAGCGCAGCATATCGCAGCCGAGAAGCAGAGAGAGTTAGAGCAGAAGGAGGCACTTAGAACCGCTTACGATGCGGCGAGCCGTGCAAATTCGGCAAAGACGCAGTTTCTTGCCAACATGAGCCACGATATCAGAACGCCGATGAACGCCATCATCGGTATGACGGCAATCGCGGGAACGCACTTAGACGACAGGGAGCGTGTGGCGGACTGCCTTGGCAAGATTACCATATCGAGCAAGCATCTGCTCGGACTGATCAACGAGGTGCTCGACATGAGTAAGATTGAGTCCGGGAAAATAGAATTGCACGAGGAAGCGTTCAGTCTGCCGGAGTTGATTGACAATCTTTTAATCATGGTAAAACCGCAGGTGAAGGCGAAGAACCACGAACTCTCCGTCACAATCCGCGGCATTGAACACGAGATGGTCGTCGGTGACAGCCAGAGGATTCAGCAGTCCTTTATGAACCTGATGAGCAATGCGGTAAAATATACGCCGGACGGCGGGAAAATAGCCCTGACAATCACGGAGCGCCCGATGAACAAGCCTCATTTAGGATGCTATGAGTTCATTTTTGAGGACAACGGAATCGGAATGAGCGAAGACTTCTTAAGGCACTTTTTTGACCCGTTTGCAAGAGCGGCTGACAGCCGCGTGGAAAAGATTCAGGGGACGGGGCTTGGAATGGCAATCACAAAGAATATCGTCCAGATGATGAACGGCAATATCAAGGTGGAGAGTGAGCTTGACAAGGGGACGAAGATTACAGTTACAATCGTGATGAAGCTGCAGAACCAGGAAGAGAAGATTGCTTATGATGAATTTATCGATCTGCCGATTCTGGTCGCAGACGATGATGCGCTGGCCTGTGAGACGACCTGCGAGATGTTAGATGAACTCGGCATGAACGGTGAGTGGGTGACCTCCGGACAGGAGGCTGTCGACTATGTCGTCTTGCGCCATGAGGAGGGGAACGACTTTTTTGCGGTCATCATCGACTGGAAGATGCCGGATATGGACGGGCTTCAGACGACGAAAGAGATTCGCAGGCGTGTCGGAAAAGATGTGCCAATCATCATTATATCCGCCTACGACTGGTCGGATATCGAACTGGAGGCGAGGGCAGCCGGAGCCAATGCGTTTATCTCTAAGCCGCTGTTCAAGTCGCGTGTGGCGCACGTGTTCAATTCACTGCTCTCGCACGGGCAGAGTGGGGAGGAATATTTAAGCATGGAGAAAGTCGTGCGCAATGACTTCACCGGCAGGCGCGCGCTGCTTGTGGAGGACAATGACCTCAACGCCGAGATTGCCGGCGAGATTTTAAAGATGGCGGGACTTGACGTAGAGTTTGCGCGCGATGGCAAGGAGGCGCTCGATATTATGACGACGGCGAAGGATGATTACTATGACATTGTCTTTATGGATATCCAGATGCCTGTCATGAACGGATACGATGCGACAACCGCCATCCGTGCGCTGCCGCGCAACTACACCAAACGTGTGCCGATTATCGCGATGACAGCAAACGCTTTCGCCGAGGATGTGCAGGCGTCACGCAACGCCGGAATGAACCAGCACATGGCGAAGCCAATCGACATCAAACAGTTGATGGAAGTTTTACACCATTGGATTCACTGATTCGGCATAAAAATATCAACTACAAACATAAAAAGAGAGGGCAAACAACATGGATGAGAACCGGAATATGACACAAAATAACCAGCAGCCGTACCAGCAGCAGCCATACCAGCCGCAGCAGCCATATCAGCAGCCGCAGCCGCCGTATCAGCAGATGCCGTACCAGCAGCAGCCATACCAGCCGCAGATGCCGTATCAACAGCCGTACCGGCAGCCGGAGAAGAAAGTGAAAAATGTATTCCTCTATATTTATATGGGGGTTGTGATGGCGTCAATCATCAATGCAGCTGTCTATGCAAATTCCATCCTCGATAGCGTAGGGCGCATGATGAAGATGGTGCAGGGTTACCAGATGGAGGGACCGTATTTTTCGGGAGTCAGTATTTTTAGTATCGTTTTGCTGATGCTTCTTTCCATTTCTGTGATTATTTTTATGGTTTTGGATGTGGTGGAAGTGCATGGAAAGGGTTATCCGATCACAGGGCTGATCCTGTTTGGACTTTTTTTCTCATATGGTTATTTTATCTGGCGCGCGCATGTGACCGGACAGAAAAAGACGGGCCCTATTATCTATACCGTCGTGCTTGCCGTTGTTGGAATCATCAGTATGGCAGTTATTATGCTGGGTTTTATGGACTACATGAGAGATGTCATGTATCTGATGCACTGAGCGTTCTAAAAATCTCCTTGTTTCATATACTAATAGGCGATTGCGAAACTCTAAATTTTTAATATGGCGTTGTACAATATAGACATATCCCCGCAGGGCACTTTGGAGCCGTCGGTACTTAGGTGCCGTATTTTGGCACCTTATGTACCGCTACGAGCGACAAGTAGCAAACGCGTGCCCAGCGGGATATGGTCTGTATTGTACAGCGGCAATAAGAAAAACAGAGTTTCGCAATCGCTTACATATACTAAATGGACAAGGAGATTTTTTTATGGGAAAAAAACTGGAGAATCTGCTGTCGGTTCTCATCATCCTTCTTTTTTTACCGTTAATTATCACGATTCTGATGCAGAGAGCCGAGCTTGAAAAGTGGGTGGGGAGCGAGACGGCGGCAGAGACAGACGAAGGAGAACAGGAGGTGGAGAGACTTCTGCCGGAAATTGTCGCCAATGAGATTGCGCTCGATGCAAGTCCGGAAGCCATCAAGGCACAGTGTGTCATCGCCCGCACCAACTACCTTCTCGCGCAGGAGACGGGAGGCGCGCCGCCGGAGGCAATCTCGAAGGAGCAGCGGGCGAAATTTGCAGAGCAGGGGAATTTTTACGAATTGTATCAACAATTAGAACAATATGTCAAAGAGACGCAGGGGGAAGTTCTACAGTATGAGGGCAGAACCATCAACGCAGAGTACCATGCAATCAGCGCGGGGCGGACGAGGGATATCGCCGAGGCGGTGGAGGGCGGCAAAATGCCGTATCTTACGGTTGTCGACTGCCGCGAGGACATCAGTGCAGAAGGTTATCTTGGCGTTTCCTATTTTTCGGAGGAAGAATTTCTTGAAATTTGTCAGGCTGCGGATATGGAGTCGGTGCAGATTACCGCGAGGGATACTGCGGATTATGTCTTAAAAATACGGCTCGGTGACCGCGAATTGACCGGCGAGGAATTCCGTGAGCTCCTTCATCTTCCCTCCGCCCATTTTTCCATTACCTGTGAGGAGAAATCTGTCCGTATCATCACCAAAGGCGTTGGCCACGGATACGGTCTCAGCCAGCACAAAGCCGGCCTTCTCGCCAAAGATGGACTCACCTACCGGGAAATCCTCGCCCACTTCTTCCCCGGCACTGTCATCAGCAAATAAATCACCGCAAAAAATTTTTTTCACTGTTGTATAAACATCATCCAAACCGCCAACACTATCATAAATCACAAAATATACTTCGAGGTGCAACTTCAAAAGTAAATGTGTGACGGATAAAAAATATAACAGTTCAGCCCGCGCCATTCGCAAAGGCAGCTATGCTGCTTTCCCGCTGCTTCGCAGCTAACTTTGCTCATAATCAGGCGCTCAGCTCACAGCCTTATGCCGTGTGTTCCTTCATGCAAGCATGATTCACACACGGCATGGGCTATGGCTGAACTGTTACAAAAAAATTTGGGTGGTGACAATATGAAAAAGAAGAGAACAGCCGCTTCCATGCGGCAGACACAGTATGCGGTGGCAGGAGCGCTCGTGGTTCTTGCAGTCGTAGGTATGACATGGTTCTACACGAGCCAGCAGGCAAAAATCCGACAGGAGAAAGAGCAGCAGCTCGCAAGGGAGGCGGCGGAGGCAAAGGAGGAACAACTTGCCGAGGCCGAAGCCCGGAAGGAGGAACTTGCGGAGGCGTCTAAGACAGTCGTGCCGCAGCAGGAGAACACATTGACAGCGCAGGTGGAAGGACAGTCTGAGACAGAGGAAAATGGAGCCGGACAGGACAAAACAGAGGAAAATGGAGCCGGACAGAGTGAGGCGGCGCAGACGGTTCAGGAAGAGACAAAGAATGTGTCAAAGACGCAGGATACGCTGCATTTTTCAGCGGAGGAAGGGCTCACCTGGCCGCTGCAGGGGGATGTGATTCTCGGCTACAACATGGATCAGACGGTCTACTTTGCGACCTTAGAACAGTACAAATACAATCCGGCAATCCTCATTGCGGGTGAGGTCAACAGCAAAGTTTTGGCAGCGGCGCAGGGGAAGGTGACCGACATCTCTGAGAATGAGGTGACAGGCTGTACCGTCACGATGGATCTCGGGGACGGATACACGGCAGTCTACGGTCAATTGAAAGAACTGAATTTTGAGGTCGGAGATCTTGTGGAGGAAGGACAGGTCATAGGGCATGTCAGCGAGCCGACGAAATATTTTTCCGTCGAGGGAAGCAATCTGTATTTTGAAGTGCAGAAAGACGGTGTGCCTCAGGACCCGATGGCTCTGATCGGTGCTTAAAAATCTTGAATTATAGAGACATTGCGCTTATAATGTCTTTATGAAAAAGAAGGAAGTACCGGAAAATGCAGAAGAGTGATTATAGTGACGAGATTCTCGCCCGGATGGAGCAGATTGAGAAAAATATCGGAGTTGACGCAGCGGCGACCCTGAGAGCCTGTGCGGAGATTGAAAAATATGCGGTCAGGATAAATGATACGGGTCTGCTTGGCTATGCGTGTTACTACTATGGGGAGACTTACTATATTTTGAATGACGGGGAGAATCTTTTTCGCTATATGACGCGCGCGCTGTCCTGCTTAGACCGCGCAGATCAGTGGGAGCTCATGGCGAGAGCCTACAATATCATGGCGATTACATCTGTAAATCGAGGGAATCAGCCGATTGCGATGGACTATTACCTGACCGGTATCAATTATTGCAAAAAATATAAGCTCGAAAAAATAGAGGCGATTATCAATGTCAACATCGGCAATCTCTACATGAGTTTTGGAGAGCACCGTGAGGCCCAGCACTACATCGAGAGCGCTTATGAGTTTTTCCGGAAGCAGACAGAGGAACCGGATTATCTGTCCTATCTCGCCGGAATCTATTACAGCCTTGCAAAGTGCTATCTTCTCCGCGGTATGACAGAGAGAGCGGCAGAATATGTTGAACGGTTGGAGAGAGAATGCGGGAGCGTGATGGGCGAGTCGGACCTTTTGTACGCGGCGGTGTTAAAGGCCAGAATTTATCATGCGATGGGAAGAACCGGCAGGCGGGATGAATGTATCGCCTATGTTCGCAGGACGGCAAGCGTGCACATGGCAATCATGGATATTTTCGACGACATGTACGAATACTGCGAGCTGCTCCTTGAAATCGGGTGTGATGAGGAGTTCTGGAATCTGATTGACATTCTGGAAAAACTGACAAAACAGGCGCAGATTATCAATATGCAGAGAAAAATCATCGCCTTAAAGATTCGATATTATCGCAAACATCAAAAGAATGCGGAGTATCTGCAGGCGGCAGGACTCTATTTTGCCATGTCCGAGATTATGGAGAGAGAGAATCAGTACATGGTTGTCAACATGCTCGATGTGCGGAACTCCTTAGAGCAGGCGAACGAGAAGCGCCGTGAGGCGGAGGAGCGCAGCGAGCTGCTGCAGAAAAAGTCGGAGACCGATGCGCTCACAGGTCTCGCGAACCGCTTCCGGCTCAACGCCTACATGGAGGAGTACTTTCAGAGGGCGCTCGACAATGGAACTGCATTTGCAGTTGAGATTCTGGATATCGACTATTTTAAACAATATAACGACAACTATGGACATCAGGCGGGGGATATCTGTATCGCTGCCATCGCGGAGGAGATAAAGTGTATGCAGAGTGATTGGATTACATGCGCCCGCTACGGTGGCGACGAGTTTGTCATTGTCTACCACGACATGGGGCGGGAGGAGGTCTATGAGCAGGCCTCGCAGCTGAAGAAACGAATCCTCGAGCGCAGGATTGAGCACAGGTATTCGAAGGAGCTTCCGATTGTCACCATCTCGCAGGGAATCTGCTGGGATCTGCCGTCGGAGAGTACAAAGACGTGGGATTACCTGCATATGGCGGACATCATGCTCTACAAAGTGAAGAAGAGGAAGCGAAACGGCATCTGCCTCGGCAGTCTGTCTTCCGATGAGGTGGTAAAAACAGATTCGTAGAGGAACCGAACCGGAAAGCAGGCATACAATATAGAAAGAGACGACAATCCGCAATCGAAAAGTCACATTTTCACAAAGGAGCGTCGCAGGGTACTATTTTTTAGTGAAGCACAAATTATCTCGATTGCTTTTTATACGCTCTGCCCCAGGCGGAGCCAGACTCCGGGAAACCGGGGTACATAGGGAGTCGAAGAAATCGCTTGACAATGGCAGGAGGAAGATAATATAATCTATTATTGTGTTGTTTGACAGAAGCAGCAGTGTTTTAGCATAGAATGAAAGGAAAAAAACGTGAAATTTGAAGAATTAGAATTGTGTCCGGAGGTACTTCGGGCAGTAAAAGATATGGGGTTTGAGGAGGCCAGCCCGATTCAGGCGCAGGCGATTCCCGTCGTAATGTCAGGCGCCGACGTCATCGGACAGGCACAGACCGGAACCGGTAAAACAGCGGCGTTCGGTATCCCAATCCTGCATAAAGTCGACCCGTCCAACAAGAAGACGCAGGTCATTGTGCTCTCACCGACGCGTGAACTTGCCATCCAGTCTGCGGAGGAAATCCGCAAGCTCGCCAGATACATGCACGGGGTGAAAGTGCTTCCGGTCTACGGCGGACAGGAGATCAGCAAGCAGATCCGCTCCCTAAAGAGCGGCGCACAGATTATCATCGGGACGCCGGGGCGTATTATGGATCATCTCCGAAGAAAAACCATCCGTTGTGATTTCGTCAACACCGTCGTCCTAGACGAGGCGGACGAGATGCTCAACATGGGATTCCGCGAGGATATCGAGACAATCTTAGAGTACATCCCGAAGGAGGGGCGCCAGACCGTTCTCTTCTCCGCGACGATGCCAAAGCCAATCTTAGACATCACGAGAAAATACCAGCATGAAGCTGTGACGATCAAAGTCGTGAAGAAGGAGCTGACGGTTCCAAAGATTGAGCAGTATTACTATGATGTGAAGAGAAAGGACAAGACAGACGTTCTGACGCGCCTGTTAGACTACTACAATCCGAAGCTCTCCGTCGTATTCTGCAACACAAAGAAGATGGTCGATGAGTTAGCGAACGAGCTTCAGGGCAGAGGTTATTTTGCGGAAGGTCTCCACGGGGATATGAAGCAGGCGCAGCGCGACCGCGTTATGAAAAAATTCCGCACCGGGAAGACGGAGATTCTGATTGCCACCGATGTCGCCGCCCGTGGAATCGACGTCGATGATATCGAGGCAGTATTCAACTACGACATTCCGCAGGATGACGAGTACTATGTGCACCGCATCGGCCGTACCGGGCGCGCAGGCCGCACCGGACGTGCATTTACATTTGTAAAAGGAAAAGAGGTCTACAAGTTAAAGGACATTCAGCGCTACTGCAAGACCAAGATTTTAGCGCAGCCGATCCCGTCCTCGACGGATGTCGCAAACGTGCGTGCTGAGAATGTTATGAACGAGATCAGCAACATCATCGACGAAGAAGATTTGAGCCGCATGATCGATATCATCGAAGATCAGGTCAACAATTCCGACTACACCGCGATGGATATCGCAGCGGCATTTCTGCTCAAGGCGACAGGCGGAATCGAAGTTTCCGTCGAGAAGAGCAATGAGTTCGATTTTGAGAATACCGGAGCTGGGGAGGAGGGCATGGTTCGCCTCTTCATCAACATCGGAAAAAAAGACCGTATCAAGCCGGGCGATATCTTAGGAGCCATCGCCGGAGAATCCGGAATGCCGGGCAAACTCGTAGGAGCCATCGACATGTACGACAAGTACACTTTCGTCGAAGTTCCGATGGAGTACGGCAGGGAAGTCCTCGAGGCAATGAAGAACGCCAAGGTGAAAGGACGCTCCGTCAGCATGGAGCCTGCCAACCAGAAATAACAAAAGGGACGCACCCTTTTGTTCAACGGGGACGCACCCTTTTGTTCAATGGGGACGCACCCTGCGTGTAAGTTCATGAAATCTTAATAAGTTAGTATATTGGAAGTTCATAAAAGTTCCGCTACAATGTGTATATGATGAATCATAGCACAGAGGCAGCGGAACTTTTTTATCGGATAGAATTCGGGTGTCAAAAGCTGCTAATACAAGTTGTGCTTATTCTATCGCACAAAGATAAAGTTTCCATTTGTTCCGAATTACGGATATAACATTTTCTAAATGTTCCGGCATAAGTTACGGCGGTGACCGCAATCGCCCAAGATTCGCCGTCCGGGCTCAGCTTTGTGCAATAGGACAGTTCAGTTTTCATTAGCAGCTTTTGACATCCGAATCCCGATAGGAATTCCCCTCCCTGTGCGCACTTTATGCATAAAGAAAACTTCGAAGGATAGGAGCGTATTGAAAATGTACAACATATTGGTATGTGACGATGAAAAGGACATTGTGTCTGCACTGAGCATTTATCTGAAGGCGGATGGCTATCAGGTGTTTGAAGCCTATAACGGAAAAGAGGCGGTAGAGATGATCCAGGAGCATGAGATTCATCTTGTGCTCTTAGATATTATGATGCCGAAGATGAATGGAATCTCTGCGATGGTAAAAATCCGTGAGATCAGCAATGTGCCGGTTATTTTACTGACGGCAAAGAGCGAGGATACCGACAAAGTCTTAGGGCTCACCGTGGGTGCAGACGATTATGTGACGAAGCCATTCAACCCGGTGGAACTGCAGGCGAGAGTCAAATCACAGCTCCGCCGCTATATGCTGTTAGGGGGCGGAAACGTCCGGAAAGATACCCTCACCATCGGCGGGATTGAATTGGACGACAAGACGAAGGAAGTGACGTTAGACGGGGAAAAAGTCCCTGTGACACGGACAGAGTACGACATTTTGAAGCTTCTGATGGAACATCCGGGACAGGTCTTTTCGCCAAACCAGATTTATGAAAAAGTGTGGAACGACAATCCTTACGGCACGGAGAATACCGTTGCGGTACATATACGCCATTTGCGGGAAAAAGTAGAATACAATCCGGCGGAACCGCGCTACCTGAAAGTGGTGTGGGGACGCGGCTATAAGATGGAAGCAGAGTAGGATAGGAGGCATTCATGAATAAATTGAGAGGTTCCACGGGAGTGAAAGTGATCGCGTGGTTTCTGATTATAGTAAGCAGTATCACCTTTGTGGGTTCTGCGGCAGCGGCGGTCGTGATGGAGGAAATGAATCTATACACGGAAACAAAGAGGGATGTGTTAGAGAACGTCTATGAGAATATTGCGGAGGGATATGCCTACCGCGCGATAGACCATATCGGGGAAGACGGGGAGGATAGCAACGCGGAGTATTTTTCCGGGGACAGCAATTATCAGTATGGAATCATAAAAGTTGGGGAAGCCCGGATTGACGAACTCAATTTAGACGACAAGAGCATATACACGGAGCAGAATTTCCGGGGAAAAGTCACGGATGGGGAAGTCTTTCGGACGGATTTCAGTGTGGGCGATGGAACGTCTTTCGTCTACGAGGATTCCATCTGGAACCGCAGCCATTATTGTGTGCAGGATCCGGCAGGCGACAACATCAGCATGGTTGATGAGCTGGTCTATGAAGCGGGGACCGGTATCTTCTATTATAATACCGAGGAGGGGTATTATCCGGCAAAGCGGTTGGAAATCCCGGTTTTTTATCAGAATGCGGAAAACAAGTGGCAGGATTTGACTCTGTATCTGACCTATGTGGAGGACACGGAGGATTATCGGGTGGAGATTGCATATTCCGAGGCTGAAGTGCCGGAGGAGCAGGAACCGGTACAGGAGACGCCGGAGGCAGTGGAATCGGCATCTGCGCTGGCGGAGGAAGACAGTGCACCACAGGAGCAGCAATACGAGTATGCAGATGATATGGAGACGCTGATCCGCGACATTGTGTCGGGAGGACATATCTGTCTGGCGGCGCTCGACAGTACGCCGCTTGGTTATGGAAATTGGGAGAGCATCATCGTGGATGACTACGAGTACGAGTTTCCGTCGGAAGTGGATGTCAGATATTTTTCGAAAGCCGAAGTCAGTGTGATAACAGAGTATTATGAGCTGCTGGGACATGATACAATCAGCAGGCGCTCGGAAGTGGCGCAGGATGAGGAATATACCGTGATATCGCTCCTGCCGGAGGGAGAGCTGATCAACGAAGGGAACTGGACAGAGGGAGATCTCTTTGTCAAGGGAAAAATCCTGGTGGAGACTGCTTACGGTATGAGGTATCAGGTGTTGATTGCCGCGGTGCTGTCATTGGTTCTCTTTTTGGCGGCGCTCATCTTTCTGGTTCAGGCGGCAGGACACCGCAGAGGGACGGAGGAGATTGTGATGACTGCGGTTGACCGCATCCCGTTAGAAATCTTTTTGGCGGCAGTTTTCATACTCGAGGGGCTCGTGATTGCCTGCATGGTGGAGACTAGCTACTATATTATGGACGGACCGATTTTTGTGATGCTGTTTGTGGCGGTCGGAATCGCGGCGGAACTTCTCGCGGTGGAGACCCTGCTCTCGTGCGCAGTGCGCATAAAGAACGGGAAATGGTGGCGCAACACGCTGATTGTAAGAGTGTGGAAGTACATCGCCCGTGCTTGTGGAAAAGTGGTGGAGAGTATTCCGCTTGTGTGGAAAGCAGGACTTATCTATGTGGGAATCAGCTTGGTGGAATTCTTTTTTATCTGTGTGACCGGAAGCAGTGTCGGAGGATTGCTCTTCGTATGGTTTTTAGAGAAGATTCTGCTTGCAATCCTGCTCGGGAAGGTCGTTTTGGACCTGAAAAAACTGGAGGACGGAGGAAAGCATCTCGCCGGAGGGGATGTGGATTTCAAAGTTGATACGGCAAGAATGTTCGGCGATTTTCGCGGGCACGGTGAGAACTTGAATAACATTGGAGAGGGAATCACACGGGCGGTGAATGAGCGCATGAAGAGCGAGCGCTTTAAGACAGAACTAATTACAAATGTCTCACATGACATCAAGACGCCGCTCACCTCGATTATCAACTATGTCGATCTGTTGGAAAAAGAGGAACTTGAGAACGCGAATGCAAAAGAATATCTCGAGGTGTTAGACCGCCAGTCCGCCCGTCTGAAAAAACTGATTGAAGATTTGATGGAAGCGTCGAAAGCCTCGACCGGAAATCTGGCAGTGCAGATGGAATGCTGTGAGGCGGGTGTCTTCATGGTACAGACAATCGGGGAATTCGGCGAGAAGACAGAAGAGCTCGGACTCGATTTGATTATCAGCGAGCCGGAGGAGCCGCTCTACATCATGGTGGATGGAAGACACTTCTGGCGCATTATCGACAATCTTATGAACAATGTCTGCAAATATGCACAGCCGCAGACGCGCGTTTATATCAACCTGGAGGCAAGGGAGGATAGTGTCGTCATCACCTTGCGCAACACCTCGAAATACCCGTTGAACATCAGCAGCGAGGAGCTGTTAGAGCGCTTTGTACGCGGGGACAGTTCGAGAAACACAGAAGGACACGGACTTGGCTTAAACATCGCGCAGAATCTTACCGAGTTGATGGGTGGACGGTTTGAACTCGTGGTGGACGGAGATCTGTTCAAGGTTATCCTGACCTTCCGGCAGGTGCAGCCGCCGAAAACTGAATAAAACAGACATTCTTTTTCAGGGGTCGCCGCATTTTTGCGGCGGCCTTTTTTCGCTACGTGAGTGTTCCCATAAAAAAACTATAGTTGTTTTTTTTGACAAATTCTTTACAAAGGGGGCAGGAAGAGCCTATAATAGGGAATAGTTGTGAAAGAAAGTGACAGGTGTGGAAATGAACGAAGGAAAAAAGAACCCGTTAGGGGAAGAGAGAACAGGGAAGCTGTTACAACAGTTTGCAGTGCCGAGCATTGTCGCGATGCTTGTGGGCTCGCTTTATAATATTATCGATCAGTTTTTTATCGGAAGAAGTGTCGGGGAACTGGGAAATGCGGCGACAAATATTTCCTTTCCGCTGTCGATCTCGTGTGTGGCGATCGCGCTGCTCTTCGGGATTGGCGGGGCGTCGTGCTTTAATATCTCGATGGGAAAGGGAGAGCGCGAAAAAGCGGTATTCTATATGGGAAACGCTGCGACGATGCTCTTTGTCTGCGGATTGGCACTGTGTGTAATCACGCAGATTTTCTTAGAGCCGATGCTTAAGTTCTTCGGTTCGCCGGAGAATGTGCTCGGGTACGCGAAGACCTACACGAGAATCGTGGCGTATGGATTTCCGTTCCTGATATTGACTTCGGGGGGCGGACACTTGATCCGCGCGGACGGCAGACCAAAGGCGGCAATGTTATGTAACCTTATTGGCGCCGTGATCAATACGATACTCGATGCCGTTTTTGTCTTTGGGTTTCAGTGGGGCATGGCGGGAGCCGCCTATGCGACGATCATTGGACAGATTATCTCCGGGGGACTTGTCATCTGGTTTTTAAGCCATTGCAGGACCGTCACGTTAAAGAGGGAGCATCTCATTTTGCAGAGGGCAAAGATCGGAAAAATCGTATCGTTAGGGGCTGCGCCTTGCAGCAACCAGATTTCGATGATGGTCGTGCAGATTGTCATGAACAAATCGCTGAAATATTACGGCGGACTCTCCGACTATGGGGAGGCGGTTCCAATTGCCTGTGCCGGAATCATCTCCAAAGTTAATATGCTGTTCATGTCGTTTATCATCGGAATCTCACAGGGGCTTCAGCCGATCGTCAGCTTCAACTACGGAGCGGGAAAGTACGGTCGTGTAAAAAGAGCATACCTGCAGGCCATTGGCTGTGGCATGGTGATGGCTGTGGCGGCGTTTTGTCTCTTCCAGTTCGCGCCGAGACAGATTATCTCAATCTTCGGCAACGGTTCAAAGGAGTATTACCAGTTTGCAATTCAGTATTTTAAAATCTTTTTGTTTTTTACATTTTTGAATTTTATGCAGCCAATCTCGTCCAATTTCTTTACGGCCATCGGTAAGCCGCGTCACGGCGTATGGCTGTCTCTGACGAGACAGATCATCTTTTTGCTGCCGCTGATTCTGCTGCTTCCGATCTGGCTGGGAATTGACGGAATCATGTATGCGGGCCCGATTGCGGATCTGATGGCTGCGGTTGTGGCGACAGCCATGGTGGGAGCAGAACTGCGCCGCAGAGAGTACAAGGAGTGTTAAATGAACGTATTATTTACAGGAAATCTTCCGGTCGTATCAGACGCTTTTTTTGCCGCGGTGAGTGAGGAGTACCGCTGTGTCGTTTTTTATGAGAAAGAAAAGCTGAATTTTCACGAAAAAAATGTTCTGACCTATTTTCGCGAGGAGGATGAGGGGGAGTTGGCGAATGTCTTTAATGCATTCGGATTCGAGACCGTCGTCTATTTCTCGTATACCATCGATGGAAATAAGGAGCCGTTCGGCGAGCTTGAGCACCTGGAGAATGTTCTCTACCAGTGCAGGAAAAAGTGTGCAAAGAGACTTGTCTACATCACTTGCAACAATCTGCCGCTCGCGGAGCGGGAGCAGGTGGAGGAGACAGGTTATCTTATTTTGAAGGAGGCATGTGAATACCTCTGCCGCCATGCTGCGGCAAAGCACGGGATTAAGATTGAGATTGTGAAGGTTCCGTACCTCTACCGGAAGGATGCGGGCGAGGATAGTTTCTCTTTTCTCAGGGATGCAGTGCACAAGGGAAAAGTGCACTTTCCGGGAAGGGCAGATTTCACAACGGATTTTTTGTGTGACAGCGATTTGGGGGAGCTGGTCGGCAGAATGCTTGATGAGCCGTGCCCTGAGGATTTTATCATCATGCACTTAGACGGCGGCAACCGTATCACGTTTGGCGAACTTGCGGAGGAATTGCAGAAATATCTGCCGGAGCTCACTGTCACATTCGGAAGTGACTGCGATTGCGTGCCGCGGTGCAGAAAGGGAAAGAAGCCCCGGACGGAGTACGGCTGGTATCCGAAGGAGCGCCTGAGCGGGGTGATTGACACAGTGCTCAGAGGGGATTCCCTGAAAAAGAAAAGAAATCCATCCTATCTGAGGCGAAAGAGAAAAGGGGAATTCAAGGAAAAACTCCGCGTGGTGCTGGAATTAATAATTACATTTGTAATTGCAGAGGCGATAAACCTTTTTGTGTCAGGAAATGTCATGATCAATTTTATCGATTTCCGTCTTATCTATGTGGTCATCATGGGAACGCTGAACGGGCTGAATGCCGGTATCGCAGCGGCGGTGCTCTCGTGCATAGGCTATTATGTGCAGAGTGCATCTACAACGCCGTGGCAGATTCTGTTCTACAATGTGCAGAACTGGCTGCCGTTTGCCTGTTATGCACTGCTCGGGGCGGTGTCGGGTTACACGAGGGATAAGCACGACGATGAAGTGCTCTATGCAAAGGAAGAGTACGGCATCCTTGAAGATAAATATGTATTTTTAAGCGGACTCTATCTGGAAGTTTTAGCGGGAAAAGAGGAATTCAATCATCAGATTATCGGCTACCGTGAAAGTTACGGAAAGATGTATTCCATCATCAAAAAGCTCGATTCCACGCTGCCGGAGCAGGTCTTTTACGAGGCGGTCTCCGTTCTGGAGGATATGCTTGAGAACCGCTATGTGGCAATTTACAGTATTGATACGCGCAGTGATTTCGCCAGATTGAATGTCTGCTCAAAGGACTGCAGCCACCGCGTCGGAAAATCTATGAAGCTCACGGATTATCCGGTTATTTTAGAGGCGCTGCGTGCCAATGAGATGTTTGAGAACCGTCAGGCGCTGCCGGATTATCCGGCCTATGCGGCGCCGATTTTCCGGGAGCATCAGCTTGTGGGAATGATTCTTCTGATGAAGGCGGGCACGCACCAGATGAACATGGAATTTTCCAACAAATTCCGCATCGTGACGAACCTGATTCGCGATTCCCTGATTCGCGCGATGGACTACTATGACAACAGCAATGCGATTTTAGACGGAACGCGGATTCTTGAGACGGAGAGCTTTGAGGAGATTCTTGAAGTCAAACGGCAGATGCGTCAGAAACAGTATCTCGAATATTCTCTGCTGAAGGTGAAACGAAACGGAATGACGCTGCGTGAGCTGGGCGACAAGATTGTAACTGTCGTCCGCAACAATGACGTGCTGGGGAAAGCTCCGGGCGGGGACCTTTATCTGCTGCTTTCCCAGACCGGAATCGAGGACTTAAAGGTGGTGGAAGAACGTCTGCAGAAAAAAGACATCGACTATGAGGTCGTAACGGAGGAATAGCGGATACAGGAGATATTTGCATGGGAAAAACAATTGTAATTACAATTATCATGATACATATGGTGCTCTGTCTTCTGGTCGGAATCGGAATGCGGAGCAAAAAGCTGTTGGCGAGAACCTATCTCTACCCTGCGGTTGTCATGATTCCGTTCTGGGGATTTTTTCTCTTTCTCATAGAGGAGGGAATTGCGCACGGGCGCAGGCACAAGATGGCGGAGATTGGTCTGGATACGCTAAAGATCCAGGATGTCAAATACAAGCGTATCGAGGTTGATGAGCAGAAGAACCGGGATATCACGGTGCCGCTCGAGGAAGCGATGGTGGTCAACGAGGCGCCGGTGACAAGAAGACTGATGATGGATATTCTGCATCAGAATCCTGGGGAGTATATCGAACTTTTACAGGCTGCAAGAAATACGGATGATACGGAGCTTGCTCATTACGCGACGACCACTATGCTGGAGGTACAGGGAAGATATGAGGCGAGAATCAATCAGCTTCAGGAACAGTTGAAGACCAATCCGGACAATATTACCCTGCTTCGCAAATGCCGGAAGGAGCTGACAGACTATATCGGCAGCAGTCTTTTGTCCGGGAAAATTCTGACCATCTATCAGAACCAGTTGGATGAGATCTTACTGCAGCTCTGCCGGCTCGACCCGGGAAACCACAAGTATGCGACCCACTATATCGAGAACCGGACCGCCATGGAAAAATACGATGGACTGGAGGAGAAGATCAATGCGCTTCTTTCTGATTTCCCGGAGGAGGAGCGCGTCTATCAGGCTGCGGTGGACTATTACTGGAACAGGCAGGATGGGAAAAAGATTCAGGAAATTTTAGCGCTCATGGAGGAGCGCAAGGTGTATCAAAACAGTGCCGCAAAACGGCGGTACAGCTTCTGGAGACAGAATCGTTGAGGAAGTGAGGGTAAGATGAAGAAAAGAGGAGTTTGGCGCGTGCTGCTTCCGATTGCGGCACTGTTTCTATTCGGATTAATCGTGCTGGCGGAGCGGTACGGCATCACGGCAAAGCTGCCGGTGGCGGCGTGGGTGGAGGAGACATCCTTCACACAGGCGGTCGGATTGGAGCGGACATGCCTGATTCTGACGTCTGAAGAGCAGGTCAGCGAACTCTATCAGGATATGATGGAAGTCGTGTTGTCCGACATGAGAATCGGATATGACGTCGCTGACGCAGAGGACGGATTGACGGAACAACAGCTCGGCGGTTATGAGACAGTCATACTGACATTTCAGGACTGGGAGGCGCTCGGAGAGGATTTGCGGACTCTGTTTGCGTGGGTGGGGGAAGGAGGAACGCTTATGACGACCGTCTCCCCCTCCTACGGCAGCAGCTTCGGAACCGTGATGCAAAAAATTGGGATTGTGGATATCGGGGATGACTATCCGGAAGTTTTTGGGTTTCGGATGAGCAGGGACTGCATGATTGGAATCGGGGAAGGCGAAGTTATGGAGTACGCGCTGGATGGAGAAGGACTACAAACATCGTTAAATGTTGAGCTTGACGAGAACTGCGAAGTGTGGATGGAGTCGGAGGACGGACAGGTTCCGCTGCTCTGGACGAAGGAGCAGGGAGACGGAAAAGTGGCAATCTTAAATATCGCGATTGCGGACAAGTACCAGAGGGGGTTTCTGTGCCTTGCGTACAGTCTTTTGCACGATGTGACAATCTATCCGGTCATCAACGGTTCGGCATTCTATCTTGACGACTTTCCGTCTCCGGTGCCGTCCGGTGATGCGACCTATGTCAAGCGGGATTACGGTGTCGATACGGCGACCTTTTACTCGAGTATCTGGTGGCCGACCGTCCTCTCATGGGAGGAGAAATACGGCATCCGCCACACAGGTCTTATCATTGAGGAGTACTCCGACGAGGTGGAGGCTCCGTTTGAGAGGAATAATGCGACAATGCAGTTTTTGAGTTATGGAAATATGCTGCTCAACAACGGCGGCGAACTCGGAATCCACGGTTACAATCACCAGCCGCTCTGCTTAGAGGGAGTGGACGGAGCGCTTCAATATGGAGAATATGAGCTTTGGAGTTCGTTGGAGGATATGGAGGCCTCTGTGGCGGAGGTGCTCGACTTTTCACAGAATCTCTTCCCGGAGAATGAGTTTACGGTCTATGTGCCGCCGTCGAATATTATCTCGGAGAGCGGGATTGAAGCGCTGACGGAAGCGTGGCCGCAGATTAAGGTGATTGCATCGACCTATTTAACGGATGCAGATGGAATCGCCTATGAGCAGGAATTTGGAGTGGCGGATAACGGTATCATCAACACGCCGCGTATCACCTCGGGGTGCAATATCGATGACTATCAGAAGATGGCGGCGCTCTCAGAACTGAATTTTCACTTTGTACAGTCGCACTTTATGCATCCGGATGACGTTCTCGACGAGGACAGGGGAGCGAAGGAGGGCTGGCAGAAGCTGAGCGAAAAGTTTGAGGAATATTTGGACTGGGTCTATGCGTCGGCGCCTCAGATCCGCAACCTGACCGGGAGCGAGATGGGAAACGCCGTCTTAGAATATGATACGCTCTCTGTAAAGAGGGAACGCACTGAGGAGGGACTTCTGGTGACGCTTGGAGGCTTTTCAGGGAGGGCTAGTTTTCTTATGCGTGTCACGGAGGGAAAAGTGGTGGGCAGCGAGGGCTGTACCTATGAAAAAGCAGCCGGAAATCTGTACCTTGTGGAGGCGGAAGAGGACGAATTTTTGATTCGACTGGAGGAATAAAATGCGTGTCTGTATGATTTTGGAGGGAAGTTATCCTTATGTATACGGCGGCGTCTCGAGCTGGACAAACCAGTACATTCAGGCGATGCCGGACGTGGAGTTCGTGCTGTGGTGCATCGGCGCGGAGGCAAAGGACAGAGGAAAATACAAATACGAAATACCCGCGAACGTAGTAGAGATCCAGGAGGTTTTTCTCGACGATGCACTGCGGCTGAAATTGGACCGCAGAGAGCGGAGACGTCTGCACTTCTCGGAGGATGAGAGGGAAGCGTTCTCCAAACTGTTTGAGGGAAAGAGCCTTGACTGGGATGTTCTCTTTGAGTTGTTTCAGGAGAGGAAAGTCAACCCGCTCGCGATGTTGATGAGCCCGGAATTTCTGGAGGTGTTGGTGAAATTGTGTGAGAAGAAATTTCCGTACATCTCCTTTTCGGATTATTTTCACACCATCCGCTCCATGGTGCTGCCGGAGCTCTACCTTCTGACGACGAGGGTGCCAGAGGCCGACCTCTACCATGCGACGGCGACCGGCTACAGCGGGCTTCTCGGCAGCCTCGCAAAATGGAAAAACAGCAGACCGTTTGTTCTGACGGAGCACGGAATCTACACGAGGGAGCGCGAGGAGGAATTGCTCCGTGCACAGTGGGTGCTGCCGTTCTTTCGGCAGCAGTGGATTGACCTCTTTTACTCGTTTTCGGATTGCGCTTACCGCCATGCGGACTGTGTGACCGCCCTGTTTGCACGTGCGAGTGAGATCCAGAGGGAGATTGGCTGCAAGGCGCCACAGAGAGTTATTGAGAACGGCATTCACTATGAACGCTTCTGCGACACGCCGCCGAAAAAGGAAAATGGCTGGGTTGACATCGGAGCCGTTGTCCGCATTGCAAAGATTAAAGACATCAAGACGATGATCTACGCTTTCGCCGAGCTGAAAAGCGATTTTCCGAAGGCGAGACTCCATATCATGGGTGATGTGGACGATCCGGAATATTTTGAGAGCTGCAAGCTCTTAATCGACCAGCTCGGGGTCAGGGATATTCTGTTTACGGGTGTAGTTGACGTGACAAAATATATGGAAAAACTGGATTTTACGATACTAACCAGCATCTCGGAGGGGCAGCCGCTCTCCGTGCTGGAATCTTTTGCGGCGGGGCGCGCCTGCGTCACGACGGATGTGGGGTGCTGCCGCGAACTGATCTACGGCGGAGAGGGGGAGAAGGAGGCGGGCATCTGTGTGCCGCCGATGCACAAGGAGCGCCTTGCACAGGCGATGCTCGAGCTCTGTCAGGAACCGGGCAAGAGAGCGCGCATGGGGCAGGCAGGAAAAGAGCGTGCGAAGAAATACTTCACGCATGAGAGCTCCATGCAAAAATACCGTGAGTTATACAGGGAGGTGATGGAAGCGTGGCAGGAATAGGATTTGAATTGAAAAAAATGTTTGACAAGAAGGGGCTTCTCTCCATCATCAGGGCGTATGGCTACGCCGGAATCGTCTGCACAGGACCGATGATCTTAGGAGTCGTCCTTCTCCTTGGAATCCGGGTTCTCGCAGGGCTCTTCGGGGCGGGCGAGCAGGAGACGGAGCTGTTAAACAGCATGGTCACATACACATTGCTGGCGTCTCTGCTCTCAAGCAACATATTGTCGCTGGTTACGACGCGCTATACGGCAGACCAGCTCTATCTGGAGAATAAGGAGCATGTGCTGCCATCCTTTTGGGGAAGTGTGGGATTGCTTTTAGTGACAGGCGGAACCGGTTACGGAATATTTCTTGTGTGCTCCGGCGTCCCGGTAATCTACCAGTTGATCTGCCTGATACTTTTCGGGGAACTTGTGGTTGTCTGGACCGAGATCAATTATCTCACGGCAATCAAAGACTACCGGGGGATTTTATTTACATTTGCAGTTTCACTTGTTCTCTCGTGGGCGATCGGTCTGCTTTTGCTCTCTCTCGGAGTGGAGGTTGTGACAGCGCTTCTGTCCGCGGTGGGATTTGCCTACGGGCTGATGGCAGTCATCTACTATTGGCTGATGGTTCACTATTTTGTGAAGGGAAACGTCAGTGCGTTCTGCTTTCTGCCGTGGGCGGATCAGTATCCGCAGCTTGTGCTGCTCGGACTTTTTTCCTCGCTCGGCGTGTTCGGGCATCTCATCATCATGTGGACAAGCCCAATCAGAAAACAGGTGCAGGGATTGTTCTACGGCGCACCGATGTACGACATTCCCGCGCTGATTGCTTTTTTGTCGATTCTGATTACAACAATCAATTTCGTGACCTCGGTGGAGGTCAATTTTTACCCGAAGTACCGCAACTATTTCAGTCTGTTCAACGACGGCGGTGCATTGCTTGACATCCGGCAGGCGGAGCGGGAGATGAAATCCACTCTGGTACAGGAGCTGACTTACACTTTTACAAAGCAGTTCTTTGCGACTGTGGTCTTTATTCTGGCGGGAACTTTTCTGCTGCCTTATCTGCCGTTAGGGATGAACGAGGATATGCTCGGAATCTACCGCGTGCTCTGCGTCGGTTATGCATTTTACGCGGTCGGCAACTGTATCATGCTGATTCAGCTTTATTTCTCGGACAATACCGGGGCGTTCATCAGCGGAACGGTCTTTATGGTGGTAAGCTGCGGTGGAACTCTGCTGCTGCGCGATTGTGATATGAAGTTTTACGGAGTGGGATTTCTGGCGGGTGGAATAGCATATACACTGATATCCTTAGTTTTGTTATGGTATTATCTGAAAAATCTGATGTATCACGTTCTGTGTAACCAGCCGATTGTGGCGGCGGTGCGCAGGGGGCGGCTGACGGGGTTCTCAGAGCGGATGCAGCGGCGCTATGAGGCGAGGTATCCGGAGGATAGTCCGGTGGATATCCTGGAGGAATTGTGGAAAAAGGAGGCAGAATAGAGTGAAGAAGTGGATAAGAAAAGGAATGGCACTCCTTGTGTCGGGAAGTATGCTCTTTTCGCTTGCGGCATGTGGGATGGGGAGCGCAGATACAGGGAGTACAGAGAATGCGGAGTCGCTTTCGGAAAGCAGCGCGGAGGAACAGGCGGAGTCTTCCGCTGAGAAAAACAGGAAAATCGAGGATAAGGATACCCTCTATGCCGCTCAGGACAGGGATTCCGTGGTGACAATGTATCTGACGGTCAGCTCCGGGGCGGCATCGGACAATACGAACCACACATGGGAGGAGATAAACAGTTATTCCGTCTATGATTACGATGAGATGGGCGTGGAGCGCTACGCGGTCAACGGTCTTTTACAGGTGGGGGACGAGGACGGTCCGGTATCCGGGGAATTAGGCTACGGTCAGAACGTGCCGAATGCCACGGTGACGATCCGCGGTCAGACGTCAAGCCGCTACCATACAAAAAACTACAAGATTAAACTGAAGGACGACAAGGGTACCTGGAGGGAGCAGCAGGTCATCAACCTGAACAAGCATCAGGAGGATCAGCTCCGTTTCACCAACAAACTCTGCTACGATTTGATGACGGAGATACCGGATATGATGGCGGCGCAGACACAGTTCGTCCATCTCTATGTAAAGGACGAGACGGAGGGCGGAAGCGGAGAGTTTGAGGATTACGGACTCTACACGCAGGTCGAGCAGATAAATAAGAGCTATCTGCGCCGCCACGGACTCGACAGATATGGTCAGTTGTACAAGGTGAACTTCTTTGAGTTCCGACGCTACGAGGATGTCATTATGCTAAAGAGCGATGCGGATTACGATGAGGAGGCTTTTGAAGACCTGCTCGAGATCAAGGGGGACGACGACCACAGCAAGCTGATTGCGATGCTAGAGGACGTAAATGACATGTCAAAGCCGATTGAGGACATCGTCGCGGACTGGTTTGAGGAGGACAATCTTTTTACATGGCTCGCATTCCACATTCTGATGGGAAATGTGGATACCCAGTCGCGGAATGTCATGCTGTACAGCCCGCTGAATGTGGACACCTGGTATTTCATCTCCTGGGACTGTGATGGCGCGTTTGAAAATTCACGCAGAATCGTCGAGGAAAATACGGATGAGCTGGCGGGCTGGGAGAACGGTGTGAGCAACTACTGGGGAAACGTTCTGTTCCAGCGCATCTTAAAGAGCGAATCCATGCGGGATAAGCTGGATGAGAAAATCGTAGAGTTAAAGGAGATTATCACGGAGGAGAAGATTGCTTCCATGGCGGAGAGCTACCGCAGCGTCGTGGAGGATTACGCCTTCGAATACCCGGATGTGGAATATATGCCTTGCACGAAGGAAGAATATGACGAATTATGTAATCTGATTTCGACGGAGGTGGAGCGCAATTATGAGCGCTATCTCGAGACGTTAGAGGAGCCGATGCCGTTCTTTATCGGAGTTCCGCAGGAGAACGGCGGGAATATCGAGTTCGTCTGGGACAATTCCTATGATTTTAACGAGGAGACGGTGCTCTATACATTCGAACTGGCAGGGGATTACAGCTTTGCAGACCCGATTGTATCCGAGGAGGGACTGTTCCTGCCGGAGTATACCTATGAGGGGACTTTAGAGCCGGGGCAGTATTTTGTCCGGGTGAAGGCAGTCAACGAGTCCGGGGAAGAACAGTATGCGTTTGATTATTATGTGACGGCAGATTCCCTGAAGGTATATGGGGTGAAGTGCTTCTATGTCCTGCCGGACGGCAGCATCGAGGAGGATACCTATGAGGAATAAGGAAGAACCGGCATTCCGGCATGAGTTAAAATATTTCATAAACGACACGGAGCGTGAGATGATAAAACGCAGACTCGATGTGCTTCTTCCGAGGGATTCGCACGCTGTGGGCGGAGGCTATAAGATCCGCAGCCTCTACTTTGACGACCGGTGGGAGAGCGCCTACACAGAGAAGCTCTCGGGGGTAGAGTCGCGAAAAAAATACCGCATCCGCATCTACAACGACAGCGATTCCGTGATTCAGTTAGAGCGCAAGCGCAAGGAGGGATCCTGTATCCAGAAGGTTTCCGCTCCGCTGTCGCGCACTGAGACGGATATGCTGCTCACCGGAAGGTATGATTTTCTGTTGGGGAGACAGGAGGCGCTCTGTAAGGATTTCTACCGGGAGTGCGTTGTAAACGGAATGAAGCCGTCCGTCATTGTCGACTATGAGAGGGAACCGTATGTGTACTCTTACGGAACTGTGCGCATCACGTTCGATATGCATGTGCGGGCGGGTGTTTTTTCAGACGATCTCTTTGATGCGAAGGTTCCGGTGTTAGAACTTATGGAGCCGGGACAGCTTATCATGGAAGTCAAATATACGGAATATCTGCCGGAGCTGATCCGGGATCTGCTCCCTGTGGCGGACTCTGTGCAGATGGCCTACTCAAAATATGCATTGTGTTATGAAAAGCGCAGGGCATTGCGCGGACAACAATAGGGAAGCCCAATCAGGGCGGAAACGGAGGAAAAAATGAGCGTACAGGATATGATAAAAAAGTCCATCCTAGAGTCGGACATGTATAATCAGGCAATCACGGGTAGTACAATACTTACAATTGTAATTGATTTGCTGGTGGCACTTCTGATGGGAATAGTCATCTATCAGATTTATAAAAAATTCTACAGGGGAGTCGTGTACAGCCAGAATTACGCAATGACGCTGGTGGGTATGACAGTGCTGACCTGTATGGTGACGCTGGCCATCAGCACGAACATCGTGATTTCTTTGGGAATGGTCGGTGCGTTGTCCATCGTGCGCTACCGTACGGCGATCAAGGAGCCGCTCGATTTGATGTATATGTTCTGGGCGATTACGACCGGAATCACGGTGGGTGCGAGCATGTATATTCTCGCGGTTCTGACTGCGGTCATTATGCTGGCACTGATTTTTGGATTCGGCGCGAGACAAGGAGGAAACCACGCCTATATCCTCGTTGTGCACTATCAGGGCGACGAGACGGGAGATGAGATTTTGCGTACTTTAGGGTGCATGAAGTACACGATTCGCTCTAAGATTTTAAGAGGGGACGATGTGGAACTGACAGTTCAGGTCAAGAGCCGGAAGGACAATCTCGTCTTTCTGGAAAAAATCCGCAATCTGGAGCAGGTAAAAGATACAGCACTGCTTGAGTGCGACGGAGAGTATCATGGATAAAAAAACAGTTTCAAACGGAGGCAGAAAAGCAGTGTGGATTGTGGTTGTCTATATAGCGCTGTTCCTTTTGGCAGCGGCAGCGCTCTTTATGGGGAGGACGCTGTTTTTGCGGGAGACGTTCACCTACGAAAAAACAGGGGAAGTATTCAAAAATCCGCTGATGGGATTTGCTCCATGTGCAGATTACATCGATGCGGTGGGCGACAACACTTTAGTCTATGTGGACGTGACATGGCGGGAGTTAGAGCCCGAGCAGGGAGTATATGATTTCGAGGGAATCCGCGAGGATAATCTGCTGGAGCGCTGGCAGTCCGAAGGAAAAAATGTGGTATTCCGGTTTGTCTGCGATGTCCCTTCTAACGAGGAACATATGGACATCCCGGACTGGCTCTACGAGCTGACCGGGGACGGCACATTCTACGATACATCCTACGGCATGGGGTACTCCCCGGATTATGAGAACGAGACGTTCATCGAATACCATGAGAAGGCAGTCCGTGCGCTCGGCGAAGCGTTCGGGCAGGATTCTTTTTTTGCATATATCGAACTTGGAAGCATCGGTCATTGGGGAGAGTGGCATGTCCGCTACGACGCCGGAATTGAACGGATTCCCTCATGGGAAGTCTGTATGCGCTATGTCACGCCGTATCTGGAGGCGTTTCCAAATGCCAGAGTTTTGATGCGCCGTCCGTTTGAGGCGGTCAGTGAGCTGGGGCTCGGCGTCTATAACGACATGGCGGGCGACGAATCGGCGACGATGGAGTGGCTCGGATGGATTGAGGAGGGCGGGAGTTACGACGAGGCGAAGGAGCCGCTGACGCTTGACGCCTGTCCGGCGGTCTGGGAATACGCGCCGGTCGGCGGCGAATTTACAAGCGGAATCACGATGGAGGAATTGCTGGTGACAGAGCAGGAGCGCACGCTCGCACTGCTTGAGGCGTCCCATATGACGTTTCTCGGCTCAATGTGCCCGATTGCCTGTGGGGAGGAAGTGACCTACCCGGCGGAGACAAAGAAGATTCTGGAAAAAATTGGTTACCGCTACGGGGTGACAAAAGCGGATTTTTCTTACAATAAGTGGAGTGAAAAAATGAAGATTACCGTGGAGCTTGAGAATACCGGAGTCGCACCAATGTATTTCGACTGGCCGGTGTGTTTGTACCGTCTCGACGAGGATGGAAGTGTCGCAGAGAGGTTTGAAACGGACTTCGCATTGTCCGCGATCGCGCAGGGGATGAAGCAGGAGACAACAGTGGAGTTCCTTTTACCGAAAGAGGAGCTCGCGGAGGACGGAAAAATACCGGAATTTGCGATAGCAATCGAGAATCCGGATACCGGAGAGCCTGCGGTGACACTCGATATGGAGGCACCGCAGCTCGAAAGGTACTATGTGTTAAATGGCGATTGATGTCCCGCATCAAAGCAGGTTCTAATAGCGGAACCGGGACACCTCGTTCTTTAATTCGTCGGAAATACTTAGATTCTCCTGAGCTTTTCCGGTGATATCGGACATGCTGCCGGCAATGTCCGTCGTGGAGGTCGTGACATTTGAAATGCCGTCGGCGTTCTCGGCAACCGCAGTATTGATGGAATCCATGGCTTCCTTGATATTCTGTATCGCTTCCTGAATCTTGGAACTGCTGTTGGCGAAATCGTCCATCAGAGCGGACATCTGCTGGATGTCGCTTTGATATTCGCCGGTCAGCGCCTCTGCGCTCTTGCGTCCGTTGGCATTGGAATCGATAAGAACAGACGCAATCTGCTGCGCTTTTTCAGAAAGAGCGCCTACACTGCTGATAACGCCGTTGGAAATGTTCTGGATATTGCTGGCTGTCTCACGCGAATTATCTGCAAGCTGGCTGATCTCATCAGCGACGACAGCGAATCCCTTTCCTGCTTCACCGGCTCTCGCAGCCTCGATGGAGGCGTTCAGTGCGAGAAGATTGGTCTGTGATGCGATGCTTAAGATGTCCTCCGTCAGCGCGGTGATGCGGTCGACTTCCCTGGCGGCGGCCATGCTCTCCTCGAGCTGCGCCACGATTGATTTGGTCTCCTCGTCGCTGCTGTCACGGGCTTCCATCGCCTCGAACCGCATTTTTTCCACCTTCCGGACAATGTCTCTGGCAGTGCCGGACTGTTCGACTGCGTTGTCATACACCTCGCTGATTACAGTGGAAATATTGTCGATATCTTCCGCCACCTGCGAGATGGTTGCGCTTGTCTCTTCAGTGGAGGCGGACATTTGCTGCATGGTGGCAGAGACGTTGGCAATCTCTTCCTCAGTGCTGGTGATGTGGTCTTTTACGCTGGAAGAAATGGAATTCAATTTTTCGGCATTGCTTCCAAACATATGCATAACGTTCTGCAAAGTCTCGATAAAGTGATTGATACTGTCCGTAATCTCGCCCACTTCGTCGGAGCTTGTCACCTGAATCCGCGTGCTCAGATCACTGCTGCCCGATTTGATATCATTTACAAGCTGGTTTACCGACTGATTCGCACGCCGCAGCGGACGGCTGATGGACATGGAGGCAATCGAGATGGCGATAAAGCTCAGGATGGCGGCAATCACAATGATGATCGATACCGCTCTGGTCAGGGAATCCCGGGTCGGGTCGAAATAGGAGTCATCGACGGAGACCTCGCAGACAAAGTTTTCGGTCATACTGAATCCGGTATATCCTAAGTTTCCGGTAAGCGGATCCAGAAAGGAGGTCACACCAACCGTGGTGTCTAAAATATACTGCCACGCCTCCGGGTCAATCTCCATCATGTTGAAAGCGAGGATGGATTCCGGGTCAGGGGAGGCGAGAACAATTCCCTCATGACTAAAAAGTTTGATATCGTAATTTTCATCTTCGAGCATATTCGCCGTCATGGTGGCAAGGTCGATGGAGTTGTTGACAGTTCCAATCACGGTGCCCGTAGCCGGGTCTTCAATGGCGTATGCGATGACGTAGACAGGGTTTCCGGTCACCGGTGATACATTGTTGCCGAAAAAACTTCCGCTTTCCATACATGCCTGATAGAAAGGTTCCTCCGCCACATCGTGCAGCGTCGCATTATCCAGACAGTCTGCATATCCTGCCGATCCCGCAGTAATGAAAAAGTTCTCATACAGGCTGTTGGAATCGACGAAAATCTGTTTGAGATAGTCGGCGATTTCCGACTGTGTCTGTTTGTCAACCGTTCCGCTCTCTAAGTATGCCTTGCAGGCGGCGATGACCTGACCGTTGTTTGAAACGCTGTTGGTCAGGGCTTTCTGCGTGGAAATAAACTGCTCGAGCGCATCCCCTTTTGATACTGCGAGCGTAGTTAGATTTTCTTTCCCGTTCTCCACCAGCTTGTCCGATGCGATATTTCTGGATATGAGCAGCGATACAATCAAGGCAATCAGAATGCAGGAGAGCGATACCGCCAGAATCTTTGCGGCAATACCAAACCGCAGAACAGATTTCTTTGGCGTTCTTGTGATTTTCTTTTTCTCCATAGAAATTCTCCTTCCCAATATAAATTTATCTAGGCGATTGCGAAACTCTGTTTTTCTTATTGCCGCTGTACAATACAGACAATATCCCGCTGGGCACGCGTTTGCTACTTGTCGCTCGTAGCGGTACATAAGGCGCCAAAATACGGCACCTAAGTACCGACGGCTCCAAAGTGCCCTGCGGGGATATGTCTATATTGTACAACGCCATATTAGAAATTTAGAGTTTCGCAATCGCTTAATAAATTTATCTTATAATTGTAAAAGTATCTTCTTATTTACTATTATAAATCAATGGAGGGGGAACTTCACTGCACGATTTGGGTGATTTCCGGCTTAAATATACCTATTTTATGTTAGGGTTGTTTCACGAACAAGAATTGTATATATGGGAAACTTAAGATTTTAT
>CAZBUW010000008.1:0-48475 GCA_964495195.1 uncultured Roseburia sp. | reverse complement strand
AACTTATTAACCCAGTAGTCTTGTTTGACTACACCATTATTATACTAGGAGGAATTGATATGTTAGGTGATAAGAAAATATTATACAGCGGAATGCAGGCAACGGGAACTTTGACATTGGGCAACTATTTGGGGGCGTTGAAAAACTGGGTCAATCTCTCCGACGAATACGAGTGTCTCTACGGGGTCATGGATCTGCATTCACTGACGGTGAGACAGGACCCGCCGACTTTCCGTAAAAATGCGAGAAGTCTTTACGCACTGTATGTGGCAGCGGGACTTGACCCGGAGAAGAATTGTATCTACTATCAGTCCCATGTGTCGGGACATGCGGAACTCAGCTGGATTTTGAGCTGTTTTACCTACATGGGAGAACTGAACCGCATGACACAGTTTAAGGATAAGGCGGCAAAACACGCGGACAACATCAATGCGGGGCTCTATACTTATCCGGTTCTGATGGCAGCCGACATCCTTTTGTACCAGTCGGATGTTGTGCCGGTCGGCGTAGACCAGAAACAGCATTTAGAGATTTGCCGCGATATCGCGGAGCGTTTCAACAACATCTACGGCGATGTCTTTACAATCCCGGAACCTTATATCGGAAAAGCCGGAGCAAAGATTATGAGTTTGCAGGAGCCGGAGCGCAAGATGTCAAAATCTGATACCAATGCCAACGCGACGATTCTGCTCTTAGACGACACTGATACCATCATCCGCAAATTCAAGCGTGCGGTGACTGATTCTGACACGGTAGTGCGCTATGATGTCGAGAACAAACCGGGAATCAGCAACCTTATGGATATCTATGGAACCGTGACCGGAAAGACTGCAGAGGAGATTGAGCGTGAGTTTGACGGAAGGGGTTACGGAGATTTCAAACTTGCGGTCGGCGAGGCGGTTGCAGACGAGTTGAGACCGCTTCAGGAGCGCTATGAGCAGTTGATGGCAGATAAGACTTACATCGACGGCAGAATCAGGGAGAATGATGAGAAAGCGCAGTACTACGCCAACAAGACCCTGCGCAAAGTGCAGAAAAAAGTGGGACTGACGGAGCGCATCCGCTAATTCCGCACATTGTCAAACAGAGCAGGGCAGAAGCGCAGCATATCGGCTGGAACGGGAGCCTTGAGGGTCATAATTTCCCCTGTAACGGGGTGGGCGAACGTCAGGCGGTGAGAGTGCAGAGTCTGCCTGTCAATTTTAGAAAAATCCGGGTTGTACAGAAAATCCCCGTACAGCGGGTGGCCGATGTACTTCATATGGACGCGGATCTGGTGCGTCCGCCCTGTCTCTAAATGGAGGGAGACGAGGGAGCAGCCGTCGGAGGAGGCGAGTGTCTCATAGTGTGTGACGGCGCGTTCTCCTGTGGTGAAATCTACTTCCCGCTCGATAGTGGAATCAGCTTTCCGGGAGATTGGGGCATCGATGGTGCCGCTTTTTTCCGGGATGCCCTCAACAATTGCAAGGTACTCGCGGCTCACCTGTCGTTTGGTGATGGACTGGTTTAGGACTGCTGCAGCGAGCATGTGCTTTGCGAGGATGGTGAGCCCCGTCGTATCGCGGTCGAGCCGGTTCATACAACGAAAAGTATAGTCAGTTCCCTGCTCTCTAAAATAGAACGCCACCGCGTTTGCGAGCGTGTTCTCATAATTGTTGATAGAGGGATGAACCGGCATATTTGCCGGTTTATTGACGATTAAGATGTCCTCATCCTCGTAGATGATCTCAAAAGGAAGATTCCGCGGCACGATATTTTGGGAGGAGGACTCTTCAATCAGACGGATTTCTAAGGTATCTCCCGTGCAAAGTCTCTGGTTCAGATAATCCCAGGTGCCGTTTCTTAAGACGCTCTCAGGCGTCTTTTTTAAATGGACGAGGACAGCGTGAGAGTATCCCCTGTCTTTTAAGAATTGTTCGATGGTGCGGCCGCATTCTGCAGCGGTTATCTGGTAGGTAAAAAAACGTCTCATAAAATATTCCTTTCTGCTGTTCTCATGTCAAAACGGCGATAACTCCATTATACAGGATAGCAAGAAAAAACACACCTTTTTTCTGAGGGAAAAGCACGGAGAGCCTGTCGAAATCATAGAATGTATCAACTAGGCTTTTAAGGTGCGTTTTGAAAACTTTTTTATCACCCTTATCACCGGAAGAGGAAGTTGACTGTCTGAATAGAATGAAAAAAGGCGACCTTGAGGCAAAAAATGAGCTGATAGAAAGAAATATGCGGTTGGTCGCCCACATCGCAAAAAAATACCAGAATGCAGGGGAGGAGATGGAGGATCTGATTTCCATCGGAACAATCGGGCTCATCAAGGGGGTCACGACCTATAAATCGGATTACGGAAGCCGCCTCGCCACCTATGCGGCCCGCTGTATCGACAATGAACTGTTGATGTATTTTCGCTCCAAAAAGAAGACGGCAAAAGATGTCTCGCTCTACGAACCGATTGGAACGGATAAGGAGGGCAATCAGATTCATCTTGTAGATGTCGTCGAGGGGGAGAAAGTCGATGTTGTCGAGGAGATGGAGAAGGATAGAAATATCCGAAAAATGCTTGCTCTCATTCCAAAAGCTCTCTCGGAGAGGGAGTATGAAATCATAGTCAGGCGATACGGGCTCTGTGGCAGAAAGGCGATGACACAGAGGGAGATTGCGGCGGAAATCGGGATATCCCGCTCCTATGTCTCACGGATTGAAAAGAGGGCAATTGATAAACTGAAAATTTATTTTTTTGAAGAATAGTCTTTTAAAAAGATGGAATCCATGTTATGATGATTTCATCTTTTTATCGTTTTATCAATCGGTGTTCTGCCGGAATCATACCCAGTGGATATTTAAAATAAGGAGGAATGGTTTGTACAGTGTTGTAACTACATCCATAGTATATGGAATTGAGAGTATTCCAATTGAGGTCGAGGCGGATATCAGTGAAGGTATGCCCGTGTTTGAGATGGTCGGTTTTCTTTCCGCAGAGGTGAAGGAGGCGAAGGAGCGGGTCCGTACTGCACTTAAGAATTCAGGGTATCTTTTGCCTGCGCGGCGCATTACCATCAATCTTTCCCCTGCCAATATCAGAAAGAGCGGGACGGGGTTTGATCTTGCAATCGCGGTGGCGGTGCTTGCAGCATTAGGTGTCGTGCCCGCGGAACAGCTTGCACAGACATTGATCGTAGGAGAGCTCGGATTGAACGGCAGAATCCAGCCCATCAGCGGGATTTTACCGATGACTGCGGAGGCGAAGGAGAGGGGGATTGCCCGCTGCATTCTCCCGGAGGCAAACCGGATGGAGGCAAAGATGGTATCCGGGATTGAGGTCTATGGGATGAGCGATCTGCGAGAGGTGATTGAGTATCTGAACGAGGGGAAATACCGCGAAAAAACGCCTATTAATATAGAAGAAAACCGTGCCGGAAAAAACGTCCCGGACTTTTCGGAAATCAATGGACAGAAGGTGTTAAAACGCGCCTGTGAGACGGCGGTGAGCGGGATGCACAATCTTTTGATGATCGGTCCCCCGGGAGCGGGAAAGACGATGGCTGCGAGCCGGATTCCGACCATTCTGCCGCCGATGGAGGAGTGGGAGAAGATGGAGCTCTCCAAAATTTACAGTGTCTGCGGCATGTTTCAGGAGCATGAGGCGCTTTTAGACGTCAGACCGTTTCGCAGTCCCCATCACACGATTACGGCACAGGGGCTCGCCGGGGGAGGGCAATATCCTAAGCCAGGGGAGATATCTCTCGCGCACAAGGGGGTGCTGTTTTTAGACGAACTTCCGGAATTTCAGAAATCGACGCTCGAGGTGCTGCGGCAGCCGATGGAGGAGGGAAAAGTCAATCTGGTTCGTCTGCATGGGAATTACACTTATCCGGCAGATTTTATGCTGGTGGCGGCGATGAATCCATGCGCCTGCGGCTACTATCCGAACAGGCAGAAGTGCCGCTGCAGCAAACCTGCCATCGAGCGCTATCTAAGCCGCATCAGCCAGCCGCTCCTCGACCGCATTGATATCTGCGTGGAGGCGGAGCAGATTACCTATGAGGAGTTGAACGGGACAGAGGAGAACGAGACCTCCGCGCAGATTCGCGCGCGTATCGCAGAGGCTTTGGAGCGTCAGAAGTTTCGGTTCGCGGGGGAGGATTTTACCTATAACAGTCAGATTCCCTCCGCAAAAATAAGGGATTATTGCCGGATGGAAGAACATTTAGAGGATTATCTGGCGGAAAAATACCGGCAGCTCAATCTGACGGCGCGCTCCTACCATAAGATTATTAAGGTCGCAAGGACGTTAGCGGATATGGAGGGGTGTGAGCTTATCTTAAAGCGCCATCTGCAGGAGGCGTTCTGTTACCGGAGTCTGGAGAAAAAATTCTGGGAGAATGGAGGGATGCAGTGGTGAAGTATCAATACTGGCTTGCGAACATTCGGGGAATAGGAAATCGAAATATTCATAGACTATTAGAGGCAGCGGACTGTGCGGAGGCAATCTATTTTTCTGCGAGGGAAGAACTGGAAAAAATCCCGGAGCTTACACGGGATAAAATAGATGCCATTGTGGAGAGCCGCAGGCATTGGGATTTGGATGGGGAGGCAGACAAGCTCTCGGAGAAGGGGATTGATTTCTGGTGCATGGAGATGGAACATTTTCCCGAGGTTTTAAGAGGGATACCGGATGCACCTTATGCCATCTATGTCAAAGGGAGATTCCCGCCGGGGGGAAGCCTTAGCGTCGCCGTCGTGGGGGCGAGAACATGCAGCCGTTACGGACAGATTGCAGCGGAAGAACTTGGCAGAAAACTCGGGCAGGCGGGGGTGAACGTCGTGAGCGGGATGGCGACGGGGATTGATTCCCATGCCCATTGGGGAGCAATCTTTGGACATGGGAATACGTTTGCTGTGTTAGGGTCCGGGGTCGATGTCTGTTACCCGTCCTCAAACAGGGACCTCTATGATGAAATCTTAAAACAGGGCGGCATTATCAGCGAATATCCTCCTGGGATGCAGGCTCGTCCCGGATTTTTTCCGGCGAGAAACAGGATAATTTCGGCAATTTCTAAGATTGTAGTTATAGTTGAGGCGAGGGAGCGCAGCGGTTCATTGATCACGGCGGATTGTGCTTTGGAGCAGGGGAAGGATATCTACGCCGTCCCCGGGGGAATCTATGACCCGCTCAGCCGGGGATGCAACAACCTGATCCGGCAGGGTGCCGGAATTATTTCCGATGTGGACGAATTCCTGCGGGAATTAAACTTTACACCGGAAAGGGAGAAGTCGTGTCAAAAAAATAAAAAAATATCTCTTGAAAAAGATGAAATGTTGGTGTATAGTGTGATAAGTTTACTTGGGAAGAGCCTTGAAACATTGTTGCAGGAGACCGGGTTGAAACTGCCCGATATGATAGAAGTCCTGTCGTCCCTTCAACAGAAAGGCCTGATAGAAGAATCATTTAAGAATTTTTATATAAGACGAAATAATGGACAGTGTTAGAAGGAGATGGTCAAAAATGGCAAAGTATCTTGTGGTTGTGGAGTCGCCTGCTAAGGTGAAGACAATTAAGAAATTTTTGGGAAAAAATTATGAGGTGGTCGCATCGAACGGACATGTGCGCGATATGCCAAAGAGCCAGTTAGGATTTGATGTCGATAACGATTATGAACCAAAATATATTACAATCCGAGGGAAGGGAGAAATCCTTGCAAAGCTCCGCAAAGAGGTAAAAAAAGCGGACAGAGTGTACCTTGCAACCGACCCTGACCGCGAGGGAGAGGCCATTTCGTGGCATTTGAGTCAGGCGCTAAAGCTTGAAGACAAGGAAGTGTACAGAATCAGCTTCAATGAGATTACGCAGCACGCAGTCAAGGCATCGTTAAAGGAGCCGAGGGAGATCGATATGGATCTTGTCAATGCCCAGCAGGCGAGGCGTATGCTCGACCGCATGGTGGGATACCGCATCAGCCCGCTGCTTTGGGCGAAGGTGAAGCGCGGCTTAAGCGCCGGAAGAGTGCAGTCCGTCGCGCTGCGCATCATCTGTGACAGGGAGGAGGAAATCAATGCGTTCATTCCGGAGGAGTACTGGACGTTAGACGTATCCCTCTCCATCCCCGGGGAGAAAAAGCCTCTGATCGCTAAATTTTATGGCGATGCGGACGGCAAGATAACCGTTTCCTCGGAAGAGCAGATGGAAAAGATTAAGAGTGAGATTGAGAAGGAAAAATTTCAGGTGATGGAAGTGAAAAAGGGAGAGCGCACGAAGAAAGCGCCGCTTCCGTTCACCACGAGTACCATGCAGCAGGAGGCGTCTAAGAGCTTAAATTTCCCAATCTCAAAGACGATGCGAATCGCACAGCAGCTCTACGAGGGTGTCGATATCAAGGGGCAGGGCACAGTGGGTCTGATTACATACTTAAGAACAGACTCCGTGCGTATCGCCGAGGACGCGGATATCGAGGCGAGAAATTATATTGCGGAGAATTACGGCGAGAATTATGTATCCTCCGGCGAGGCGAAGAAGAAGGAGAACGGCAACAAAATTCAGGATGCCCACGAGGCAATCCGTCCTTCCGATATCACACGGACGCCGGCCATGGTGAAGGAGTCTTTGTCGAGGGATCAGTTCCGTCTGTACCAGCTGATCTGGAGACGTTTTGCCGCCAGCAGAATGGCGTCGGCAATTTATGAGACTACAAGTGTAAAAATCGGAGCAGGCAGCTACCGCTTTACAGTCTCTGCATCCAAGGTTGCGTTCGATGGATTTATGTCCGTCTACACGAGCGAGGACGATGAGAAGTCACAGAACAATGTCATGCTTAAGACAATCGACGCGTCGACCGTCTTAAACCTTGTGGAATGTGATGACAAACAGCACTTTACCCAGCCGCCGGCACATTTTACGGAGGCATCTTTAGTCAAAACACTCGAGGAGCTCGGAATCGGAAGACCGAGTACTTACTCGCCGACCATCTCCACCATCCTCGCGAGAAGATATGTGGTGAAGGAGGCAAAGAACCTCTATGTGACAGAGCTCGGGGAGGTCGTCAACTCCATCATGAAAGAATCCTTTCCGACCATCGTCGACGAGCATTTCACGGCCAATATGGAGTCTTTGCTCGACAGCGTGGAGGAGGGAGATGTCAACTGGAAGACGGTTGTCAAGAATTTTTATCCGGATTTAGAGGCAGCGGTGGAGGTTGCGGAGAAAGGTCTGGAAAAAATTAAGATTGAAGATGAAGTGACAGATGTCATCTGTGAGGTATGCGGGCGCAATATGGTGGTGAAATATGGGCCGCACGGCAAATTTTTAGCGTGTCCTGGATTCCCGGACTGCCGCAACACAAAGCCTTATCTGGAAAAAATCGGCGTGAAATGTCCGAAGTGCGGCAGGGAAGTTGTGTTGAAAAAGACAAAGAAGGGCAGAAAATACTACGGATGCGAGAACAATCCGGAATGTGATTTTATGAGCTGGGCAAGACCGGTTGAAGAACCGTGCCCGAAGTGCGGCGGACACATGGTCATTAAGGGAAATAAGATTGTCTGCGCGGACGAGAAGTGCGGATATATTACTGAAAATAAAAAGAACGACTAGAAGTTGTCAGAAAAATTACAAAATTGTTGCAAACTGAACACAATTGTGCTAACATTGAGCTAAACATGGAAAACTATTTAGAAAAATGGGAGGCAAGTAAAATGAGTGTTCAGTTATTGGACAAGACGAGAAAAATCAATAAGCTGCTTCATAATAACAGTTCATCGAAAGTTGTGTTCAATGATATTTGTGATGTGCTCACAGGTATTTTGGATTCTAACATACTTGTAATCAGTAAGAAAGGGAAAGTGCTCGGAACAGGGGTTATCAAAGGCGTGAAGGTGATAAAGGATCTCAAGGGGGCAGAGGTTGGCGGATTCATAGACCCGATGTTGAACGACCGGTTGCTGGGTGTTCTTTCCACCAAGGAGAATGTGAATCTGGAGACGCTCGGGTTTACAGGGGAGACAAGGCATCATTGTGCCATCATCGCGCCAATTGATATTGCGGGCGAGCGCCTTGGGACTCTGTTTGTTTACAGAAGCAAGAAGCAGTATGATATTGATGATATAATCCTGACAGAATACGGAACTACAGTTGTAGGACTTGAGATGATGCGCTCTGTCAACGAGGAGAGCGCGGAGGAATCCCGGAAGCTTCATATTGTAAAGTCGGCAATCAGCACACTGTCTTTTTCAGAGCTGGAAGCAATCACTCATATTTTTGCCGAACTTGACGGAGACGAGGGCGTTCTTGTTGCGAGCAAGATTGCAGACCGGGTCGGAATTACGCGTTCCGTCATTGTGAATGCTTTGAGAAAATTTGAGAGCGCGGGCGTGATTGAGTCCCGTTCGTCGGGAATGAAGGGAACATATATTAAAGTTCTCAATGAACTGATATTTGAGGAACTCGATAAGATTCACAGATATAACCTGCAGAAGAAAGGTGTAGCAGGGAGCGCTGTCGAGAGGGAGTTGGAGCTTATCGAGAGCGGTAAGAGCGTGAAAACAAAATAAACGGGTGTTGGAAGATCGTTTGAGGGTATGTCCGCCGGATGGTCTTCTTTTTTTTGTACCATTTTTCGACAGATTATTTGTCTATTTTGGGAGAAGTTTTCCGAAAACGGTCAAATACGGCAAGGTATTCTATGGTATAATCATATGTATGAGAAAAGGCGGGAAAATTTGACATGATTTTACAGAAATCGAACATATTGTAGCAAAATTGATAAAATTGTACAATATCATGTAAAAAAATGAAAAAACACTTGTCTTTTTGGCGATATAATTTATAATTATATTTAGGATGAAATATGCTATTGGAAGGTGGAAAGGAGAAAACTGCATGATTGGCACAGACGCTTACAGTTATATTAATATTTTAGATAAGGCGGCAGACGCAAGTTGGAAGCGTGAGACGGCAATTTCAAATAATATTGCCAATGTCAGCACGCCGGGGTACAAGAGGCAGGATGTAGACTTCCAGTCAGTGCTTCAGAGGGAATTGGGTAATTCGCAGTATACCTATCTGGATGAGAAAGTGCGGAATGCGGATTTGAGCCAGTTGAATGTTTCTGCCTATACAGATGCGGCAGGCTATTCTTACCGCTTAGACGGGAATAACGTGGATATCGATACAGAGAATGTGGAATTGGCATCTGAACAGATTCGCTATAAGACGTTGACAGAGAATTGCATCGGATCAGAGTTCTCCATATTGTCGGCTGCATTAGGAAAGTAGGAGGTAGCATATGGGATTATTTCAAGCGTTTGATATCAGTGCGAGCGGTATGACGGCGCAGCGTTTCCGGTCAGACATTATCGCACAGAACATTGCTAATGTACAGACCACGAGGACGGCGGATGGAACGCCATACAGAAGAAAAATCGTGACGTTTCAGGAAAAACAGTTGACGCCGTTCAGCACTTATTATTCGTCTTCCCGAAAAGCGGGGCTGGTAGGAAACGGCGTGAAAGTGGTCAGCGTGACCGAGGATGATGAGACCGATTTTGTTATGGAATACGATCCGTCGCATCCGGATGCGGACGAGAACGGATATGTCTCTTATCCGAATGTGAATACAGTTACGGAGATGACGAATCTTATTGACGCCACGAGGGCATATGAGGCGAATACAACAGCATTTGACGCCATGAAGAGCATGGCTCTTTCGGGACTGTCAATCGGGAAATAAATGAGAGGAAGGGATTTTAAATGGATATCACATCACTTACCGCGATATCATCAGATTACATCAATTCGGTCGCGGAGAAGAATTCGCTTGTCGGCACTTCGGATGAGAGCTTTGAGTCAGTTTTAGATGCGGCTGTCAATGCGCTTAACGAGACGAATGATTTACAGAAGAGCGCACAGGAAGAAAAGATTAAGTTTGCTTTGGGAGAATCGGAGAATACGCATGATTTGCAGATTGCACTGCAAAAAGCGAACATGGCGGTACAATATACCGTTGCAGTGAGAGACAAGATGCTCGATGCGTACCGGGAGATTATGAATATGAGCATCTAATGATAGATGTAGTTAACATAAAATGATAGAGGGAATGTTATGCCAGAACAAGTTCAAAAAATATTAAATAAGATAATTGACTGGTGGAAAGCGTTTAGCACCAAGCAGAAAATATTGCTGACGAGCCTTACGGCGACGGTTATTCTGGCTCTGGTCATCTTAGCGGTGATCCTTTCACAGCCGAAGATGACGGAGCTTGTCACATGTGAGACGACGGCGCAGGCGGCGGAGGTCAAAGATCTTTTGGATGAGAATGGAATAGAATTTGACATTTCAGATGACAATCTGACTTTTCTGGTGGATGAGAAAGATTTGTCAAATGCGGCGCTGCTGCTTGGACAGAACAGTATTCCGGCGACGGGCTATTCCATTGACAATGTATTTGACGGAGGCTTCAGCACGACGGAGGCTGACAAGACAAAGAAGTACCAGAAATATCTGGAGGAACACTATGCGGAGAGTCTGGAACTGTTTGAAAATGTCGAGTCGGCTCAGGTGAATCTTGAGCTTCCGGATGAGGATGGAACGATTCTTGCAAAGGAGGAGGAAGCTTCTGCGACGGCGATTTTGACGCTTTCTGATGAGATGGATGCGGATCAGGCTTATGGGATTGCCAAGTTTTTAGCGACAAACCTCGGCAATACTGATACGGCTAATATTGTCATTATGGATTCGGGCGCAAATGTGCTTTATTCGGGGGCGGATTCTGCTTCGGCAGTCGGGACGGCCAGCACACAGCTTTCTTTGCGGGAAAAAGCGGAGAACCAGATTATCGACAAGGTGAAGAAAGTGATAAAAGATTCCTCCATCTGCGATGATGTTGAGGTTGCGGCAAAGCTCGATATGAATTTTGACGAGAGCACGGAGGCGACGCACAGTTATACATTGCCGGACGGACAGTCGGCGGGACTGCCTTCCACGACTTACGATTACGAGTCGAATGCAGTAGGCGGAGAAGCGGCAACGCCGGGAACTGATTCAAACGATGACGATACGACATATGTCATGGAGGACGGTGAGTATACCGAGTCGAGTGTGACGGAGAGCAAAAGAGAACTGTTGTACGATGAGACGATAACCAACACGACGAGTGCAGTCGGCACATACAACTACGATGATTCATCCATTTCATTGGTGACAACCAATTACGTCTTATACAGTGAGGATGTCTTAAAAGCTAACGGTGAATTAGATGAGATGACATTTGAAGAGTATAAGGCTGCGAACGGAGGCCGCGTTAAGACGGAAGTGGATGAGGAACTCTACCAGATGGTTGCAAATGCGACGGGATTTCCGGTGGAGAACATCACGATTATGTCTTATGATGAGCCGGTCTTTGAGGCGTCCTCCGGAAGTGGAAGAAGCCTTGCAGACTATCTGCAGATTGCTTTGGCGGTTCTGATTTTTGCAGTCCTTGGATTTGTTGTATTCCGCAGTACAAGAGGAGAGAAAGAACCGGAACTCGAGGAGGAACTCTCTGTGGAAAGCTTGTTGGAATCTACAAAAGAGAGCCAGTCAGTTTTGGAGGATATCGGATTTAACGAGAAGTCTGAGACCAGAATCCTGATTGAAAAATTTGTTGAAGAGAATCCGGAGGCAGTTGCTTCCTTACTGAGAAACTGGTTGAATGAGGAATGGGAATAAAAAGTAAATTGTTTTAAAATTTACGAAGAAGAATGGGAGTATGCATATGGCAGCGGATGAAATGACGGGCGTTCAAAAAGCGGCAATCTTATTGATTACGTTAGGACCTGAAAGATCAGCGGATATTTTTAAACATCTAAAAGAAGACGAAATAGAGGAACTTACTTTGGAAATAGCCAATACCAGAAGCGTTTCACCGCAGACAAAGGAAGATGTTCTCAACGAGTTCTATCAGATTTGTCTGGCACAGCAGTATATCGCGGAAGGCGGTATTGGATATGCGAAGGAGCTGCTGGAGAAGGCTCTTGGAGGAGAGAAAGCGCAGGATGTCATTTCGAAACTGACGGCGTCTCTTCAGGTTCGCCCATTTGAATTTGTGCGTAAGACAGATCCGAGCCAGCTGCTCAACTTTATACAGGATGAACATCCACAGACAATCGCTATGATTTTATCATACCTGACTTCTACGCAGGCTGCGATGGTCATCGGTTCCCTGACGCCGGAGAAGCAGGCGGATGTTGCAAAGCGTATCGCTATGATGGACCGGACTTCGCCGGATGTCATCAAAGAGGTAGAACGTGTCTTAGAGAGAAAACTTTCTTCTCTGGTCAATCAGGATTACACCATTGTTGGTGGTGTCGATGCAATCGTAAATATCTTAAATACAGTTGACCGTGGAACTGAGAAACATATCATGGAGAATCTCGAGATTGAAGAGCCAGAACTTGCAGATGAGATTCGCAAGAAGATGTTCGTATTTGAAGATATTCTTCTTCTGGACGACCGTGCGATTCAGCGTGTCCTTCGTGACGTCGACAATGCGGACTTGGGTGTGGCACTCAAGGCGGCCAACGAGGAGGTACAGAATGTTATCTTCAAGAACTTATCGAAACGTCTTGCTGCAATGATTAAGGAAGACATGGAGTTCATGGGACCTGTTCGTATGAAGGATGTCGAGGAAGCACAGCAGAAGATTGTCAGCATTATTCGTAAGCTGGAGGATTCCGCCGAGATTGTTATTTCTAGAGGTGGAGGTGACGAGATAGTTGTCTAATCTTTACAAACAGCAATTTATCGTTGCGCAGAATCAGGTAAAAAGAGTCATCAACACAAATGCAATTGTTGCAGAGCGGTTGGAGATGGCGGCGAGAGAATTGGGTACTTCCGGGAATACAGATGACGGCTTTCAGGAAGGAATTTTTGCCGACGAGGTGAGCGTGGAGGAGGAAGTCGACCATGTTGCACTTGCAAAGCAGGAGGCAGAACAGATTGTCGCGGAGGCGAAGTCGAAGGCAGATGGCTTGATAAACGGAGCCTACGAGCAGGCTGGAAAAGTCTTAGAAGAGGCGAAAGAACAGGGATATCAGGAAGGACAGCAGAGGGGACAACAGGAGTTAGAACAGCTTAAAGGTGAACTTGAACAGGAATATCAACAGAAGAAATCTGAACTTGATGCTGATTATCAGGATAAATTTGAGCATATGGAGCACGATCTGGTCGATGTGATTTTGGATGTGTTCAACAAAGTGTTCCATATTCAGTTTGATAACAAAAAGCATATTCTTATGTATTTGATTAACAATGCTATTTTAAACATAGAGGGAGAGAAGAAGTTCCGCATCAGAGTGGCGCGCGGCAATGTTCTTTTCCTTGAGAATCACAAAGAGGAGATGTTGGATCGGGTGGGACATGATGTCGAACTCGAGATTATTGCGGATTCAGCCATGGATGGAAATGATTGTGTGATAGAAACGGACTCCGGGGTGTTTGACTGCAGTCTGGGAGTACAGCTTGAGAATCTGATTAAAGATATCAGATCATTATGTTCATGAGGATGGGGTAGCGTGACGAGTCAATTTGAAAAATACACAAGACTGGCAGACAGAACATACTTTCAAAAGCTTGGAAAAGTGGTGAAGATTGTAGGACTTACAATCGAATCTGTCGGGCCGGATGCAAAACTGAATGATTTATGCCGCATTATTATTGATAAGAATAAGAATGTTTCGGTAATGGCAGAAGTGGTCGGATTTCGTGAGAAGAGATTGCTTTTGATGCCATTTGAGAGCGTAGAAGGAATCGGTGTGGGATGCATCGTAGAGAATACGGGGCATCCCTTGTCTGTATATGTCGGGGATGATGTCTTAGGACATACGCTGGATGGAATCGGAAGACCGACAGATGTGGACAGCCTTTCACTTCCGTATGAGTATCCGGTGGAGGCAGCGCCTCCGGATCCGATGGAACGTGAAATTATTCACGAGGTTCTCCCGCTTGGAGTGAAAGCGGTGGACGGTCTGATTACAATCGGGAAAGGGCAGAGAATTGGTATCTTTGCCGGTTCCGGAGTCGGAAAAAGTACACTTCTGGGAATGTTTGCAAGAAATACAAAAGCGGACATCAATGTGATTGCACTGATTGGAGAACGAGGCAGAGAGGTTCGCGAGTTCATAGAGAGGGACCTCGGGGAAGAGGGAATGAAACGTTCTGTCGTGATAGTGGCAACGTCGGATAAGCCCGCTCTGATTCGCAATAAGGCTGCTAAGACAGCCACTGCAATTGCAGAATATTTTAGGGATCAGGGGAAAGATGTGCTATTGATGATGGACTCCCTCACACGTTTTTCCATGGCGCAGCGCGAGATTGGGCTTGCGTCCGGTGAACCTCCTGTGACAAGGGGATATCCGCCGAGTGTATACTCGGAGATGCCAAAACTTTTGGAGCGCGCAGGAACGTCGGACAAGGGTTCTATCACAGGGCTTTACACAGTACTGGTGGACGGCGATGATTTCAATGAGCCAATCACAGACACGGCTCGAAGTATTTTAGACGGGCACATCATGTTGTCGAGAAAACTTGGTCACAAGAATCATTATCCGGCAATTGATATTTTACAGAGTATCTCCCGTGTCATGAGTACGATAGCGGAAAAAGAGCACAAAGAGGTGGCAGGAAAATTAAAGAATGTTCTGGCCACTTACAACGAGGCGGAAGATTTGATTAACATCGGAGCGTATAAGAACGGTTCGAACAAAGAAATTGACTATGCGATACGCAAGATTGGCGCAGTAAACGCGTTTTTGTGTCAGCAGACAGACGAAAAATTTCAGTTTGACGAGGAAATCGACATGTTGAAGCAGTTGTTTGCAGACGCTTAGATAAGAGGAGAAAGTTGGCGATACAATGGCTAAATTTCAATACCGGATGCAGAATCTTTTGGATGTAAAGCAGAAGATGGAAAATCAGGCGAAGATTGCATATGCAATGGCAAATGCAAAATTGATGGAAGAGCAGACGGAGCTGCAGCGGCTTATGATTCAGCGGGCCGGGTATGAGCGTGAGGCAAAGGAACTGATTACGGGGAATATTGATGTCTCTAAGATTAAAAACTGCAGGCGCTCGATTGACACCATGAAATCATTGATTCGAACGCAGATGATGCAGGTACATGTCGCCGAGAAGAAGGTAGAAGCGGCAAGAAAGCAACTGAACGATCTGATGGTCGAGCGCAAGACGCATGAGAAACTCAGAGAAAAAGCGTTTGACGAATTTAAAAAAGAGATTCAATATGCTGAGTACAAGGAGATTGATGAATTAGTCAGTTACACTTACCAGGATAACGGGCGGAGACAGGAAAGCTAGAATAAACAGTAAGGATGGTGCACGATGGCAGAAGAAGAAATCAGAGATGAAGAGTTAGATGAGAAAGCTGCAAAAAAAGCGGCAAGAAAGAAAGAGAAGGAAGAGAAGAAGAAAAAGAAGAAGGACAAGGCAAAGGACGGAGACGATCTCTCGACCGATGAGGAGGAGAGCACAGGCGGAAAGGTCGCGGTTTTTTTTGTTACATTGGTCATTATTGCAATCTGGCTGGCGATTTTAGTCCTTTTGATTAAATGGGATGTCGGAGGATTCGGCTCCACGGTGCTGACTCCGATTTTAAAAGATGTTCCGTATGTTAATCGGATTCTTCCGGAACCGAGAGGGGAACTTTCCACCGAGGACACGCAGTATGCTTTTGCATCGTTAGATGATGCGGTGGAGCGTGTCAAAGAACTTGAGATTCAGCTGGCGGAAGCGCAGAATCAGAGTATGGCAAGCAATGCATCCATTTCGGATTTGCAGAACCAGATTGCAGAACTCGAACAGTATAAACAGAATGAAGCTGCATTCGAGGAAGAAAAACAACAATTTTATGAAGAGGTTGTTTTCGGGGAGGATTCACCCGATATAGAAGAATATAAGAAGTATTATGAGAGCATAGATCCGGCAAACGCCGAAATCTTATACAAGCAGGTCGTAGAGCAGATGCAGGAGGATGAAGAACTTGAGGAATATGTTAATACTTACTCCTCCATGAAAGCGAAAGAGGCAGCCGCTATTTTTAACACTATGACAGACAATCTGCAGTTGGTTGCAGATATCCTGATGCAGATGGATACACAGTCTAGGGCAGATATTCTTGGCAAAATGGATTCGGACACGGCAGCAAAAGTGACGAAGATCATGGAGCCTTAGAATATAAATATTCTATCGCATGAAAGGAGGTGAAAAGAGATGAGTACGAAAATTACGGATGTGAGTCAGTTGTTTGCCAACCCTGCAATTGCGGGAGAGAGAAAGGAATTGGCACAGACAAAGAGCGTTTCGGTTCAGTTTTCCAATCTGTTGAACCAGCAGCAGATGGGACAGTCTGCGGAAGGGTTCGAGAGACAGCTATCTGCCTCTAAAATTTCCGACTATGCGCAGTACCAGAAAAAAGAGAACTCCATCAGGGAAGCAAACCCTGTGACACTCGGGGAAAAGGTCTCCAAAATCGAGGAGAAGATGACGGAGTATGAGAGTGCTGTGAAGGAGGTTCTCGAGGAGGAGCTCGGCGTTTCGGAGAAGGATATTGAAGAGGCGATGGAAGTTCTTGGACTTGGATTTACAGATTTGACTAATCAGACCAATCTGGCACAACTAGTATCGGAGCTGACCGGTGAGAGCATGACAACTCTCCTCTGCAAAGAAGAATTTGTCAATGTGATCCAGCAGGTATCGGAGCTGACCGGCAATCTTTTGCAGGAACTCGGAATGACTATGGAAGAGTTTAACGATGTTTGTAAACAGATGCTGGAGATGCAGGCACTAAACGAGTCAGACGGGCAGAACCCGAAGGAGTTTGAAAACATTCCGGCAGAGGGTGAAATTCAACCGGATACTGAAATGCAGACACAGACACAGACGCAGACGCAGACGCAGGGAGACACATTGACTGCTCCTCAGGTGAGGGAACAACAGGCAGAGACCGCAAAAGCGGGGAATCCTTTGCAGGCGGACGCGGAAGCGGCTGAGTTTTTAGAGAGTGATGCTGCGGCAGAGGACAACAGCGTACAGATTGTGCATACCGGAGAAGGGACAGAAAACTCTGGCGAGGAGTCTGAGCCGGTTGAGACCTTAGAAATGCCAAGACAGGAGGAAACATCAGATTCCGCTGCTTCAAACCAGCAGCAGGACAGTCAGGAGAATTCCCTCCATTTCGCACAGGGAACTGTCAATACTGTGCTTCAGGGACAGCAGGAGGCAGAGGTGGAGATTCCGCAGAATGAGTTTGCACAGTACTACCAGCAGGGAATTGATGTGCAGGACGTGATGGAACAGGTCGTTCAGTCAGCGAGACTTACGGTGTCGACGAACCGCACTACGATGGAGATGCAGTTGAATCCGGAGAATCTTGGAAAAATTTTCCTTGAGATTTCTACGAAGGAGGGAATTGTATCCGCAAAGCTCGTGGCACAGAATGATGTTGTACGCGAAGCATTAGAGTCGCAGATGGCTGATTTGAAACAGAATCTGACTCAGGCGGGTGTCAAAGTTGATGCGGTCGAGGTCACGGTATCGAGTCATGAATTTGAACGTAACCTGGAGCAGAATGGCAAGCAGGACGAACAGTTTGCCGGGCAGCGGGAATCGCAGGAACAGTCCGGCGAGAGAAGACGCAGAAATCTGAACCTGAATTCCTTAGACGAACTTTCCGGAATGATGTCCGAGGAGGAGAGTCTTGTGGCACAGATGATGCAGGACAACGGTAACACAATGGATATGAAAGCATAGAAAGGAGGAAAATTATGGCATTAGTACAGGCGGTGGAGAATGGAAAGATTGTAGATAGTTCTTCATCTACCACATCTTCTAAAAAAGAGGCATCGAACGATTTGGGATACGATCAGTTCCTGCAGATTTTATGTGCGGAGATGCAGTATCAGGATCCGTTGGAGCCGACGACGAACACGGAGTATATTGCGCAGCTTGCAACATTCTCACAGCTGGAGTCCACATTGGATTTGAATGACAAGGTGACTTCCTCGATGGCGAACGATCTGGTAGGAAAATATGTCATCTTAAAGACGACATCTTCGACGACCGGTGAGACAAATTATATCGCGGGCGTTGTAGATTATGTAATGTATGAGAATGGCGAGACATATGTATCGGTCAATGACGGATTATATTCTATCGACGACCTCGATACGGTTGCGGATGCAGAGTACATGGAGGCAATCACACTTGCAAAGACATTCCAGAGCATGATGGCAAAATTGCCGATTGCAGAGAGGCTGACGTTGTCGGATGAGGGAGACTTAAACGAGGCGAGGGAGTATTTTGACAACCTGACGTCGTATCAGCAGTCCTTTGTCAACAAGGATGACTTAGACAAGCTTGAAAAGTTAGAGGCTCAGATGAAAAAACTTAAGGGAACGGAGAGTTCGGATTCGACAGATTCATCCGAGTCCGATTCAACTGCGACAGATTCAGATACAGTCACCGAATAGGGGGGAGGAGCGTTATGAATAAAATCAGTAACCAATTCACTTCCATAGCACAGGTGACTGATCAGTATCTGAATTCAAAGAATTCGCAGCAAATTCAAACTTCAGGAGTTTCCTTTGAGGAGATTCTAAAACAGAAACAGGATGTTACTGAAAGCGCAGAACTCAAATTTTCAAAGCACGCTTCCATGCGTTTGGAAGACCGGCATATCAGCCTGTCTGAAGAGCAGAGTGAGAGGCTTGAATCCGGAGTTCTGAGGGCAAGTGAAAAGGGAATTAACGAGTCACTTGTTATCGTAGATTCCCTGGCATTCATTGTCAGCATACCGAATAAAACGGTGGTGACGGCATTGGATCAGTCGGAATCCGATAACCATGTTTTTACAAATATTGACGGTGCTGTAATTGCATAGCTGGACCTTAGGGGAGCTGTTATTTCCGAACGACAGAGGAAATAGATTACAGGACGGGAAGAATTAGGAGGACATTTCATTATGATGAGATCATTGTATTCTGCTGTGTCAGGTCTTAAGACGCATCAGACAAAGATGGACGTTATCGGTAATAACATTGCCAATGTAAATACGGTGGGATTTAAATCATCCTCCGTTACATTCAAAGATGTTATGTATCAGACGACATCAAACGCATCCGGAGCAAACGCTGCAACAGGAACCGGAGGTATCAATGCAAAACAGATTGGTCTGGGAGTTACGGCGGCGGCAACCCGTGTCAGCATTACATCAGCGGGTGCGGCAGAGACGACGGGGGACCCGTTCGATATCAAATTGACAGATGCAAATTCGACCAATTTCTTTATCGTGAACAACGGTACGGAGAATGTATTTACCAGAGATGGTTCTTTCTATGTGGACGGGGCAGGAAACTTGTGTATGGCAGGAACCGGATATACGGTAATGGGATGGCAGGTTGACCCGACGACAGGAGATATCAGACAGGACACTGTGTCGGCGCTCCGTATCATGCAGGAGAAGAATCTGACCTCAAATGCAGAAGCGACAGAGAATGCGGCTGTGACAGGCGTGTTTGATTCTAATGATTCGAACTTAAGCAGCAACAGCGGTCTGGTGAAGAATCTGACTTTCTATGATGATTTGGGATACGCTTACACAGCGAGATTTACATACCGCTTAGTGGATGCGGACAATGGAGAATACACCGTGGAGTTATCGGATGTGTTAGATTCTGACGGCAAGAGTATCGTATATAATGAAGACGGCACATTTATGAATGGCATTACAAGCATTTCGGAGTTGTTTGGCGATGAGAACGTCACATCGTTCTCACTGTCGGGTTATACATACGACGACGCAAACGGCGGTTATGTGGATGCAGAAGGGTCTTATATTTATATAGATGACGGTGCAGGAAATTTTACCAGATATGAATATGATTCCGCAACAAGCACATTTGATGCAGCGACGGCAACAGACGTAGATTTGAGTTACAGCGACTTTTTTGGTATTCCGGACAGTGCGACGGACATCGGAACGCCGGATACGTCGACAAATCCGCCGACCATAACGGCAACGCTTACAAATTATACGGTTAAATTCAGCCCGGAGGACGGTTCGTTCACAAGCGTGGGCGGTGTGACAAACGGACGTGTGATGTTCAATGCGAGCGCATTAAACGACAGAGGAAACTTCCATAATATCACAATCGATTTCAGCCAGTGTAAAGATTCCAACAACGGAGGAAGCTCAACGGTGGGAATGGATGCCGGAGATGTTGACGGAACCACCGGAAAAGGAAAGAAACTCGGTGTTATGACAGGTATTACGATTGATACAAACGGTAAGATTTACGGTACATACGACAATGGTAATACAGAATTGTTAGGACAGATTGCTGTGGCTCAGTTTGCCAATGCGGCAGGTCTTGAGAAACTTGGAAACAACTGCTATACCACAACGTTGAACTCCGGTGAGTTTGACGGTATCGGTGTAGAGATTTCGGCGGATGGCAGCACGATGTCAACCGGGCAGTTAGAAATGTCTAACGTAGATCTTTCCACAGAGTTCACACAGATGATTATCACGCAGCGAGGCTTCCAGGCGAACTCGAGAATCATCACGGTTTCGGATACACTGCTTGAAGAATTGATCAATTTGAAACGATAATTTTTTTAAAAATTGTCAGATTTTGAAGAAAAATCTCGAAAATAGTAGTCGTATCTTGTGGAAAAGTGTTTCAAAATTCAACAACATATGGTATACTAACCATGATGAGGTGATTCTTATCATAGGAATCACCCCACATCATGGTTTTTCTTTTACTGGGAGAATAAGTATTGCTGTGGAGGAGACAACGTGATTGAAGTTACAAGATTAAACGACACAAAATTACTTGTGAATGCCGAATTGATTGAGCTGGTGGAGGAGACACCGGATACGGTGATTACCCTTACTACAGGCAGAAAGCTGGTCATAAAAGAAAGTAGACAAGCTGTCAGAGATTTGGTAAAATCCTATAAAAGAGATATTATGACAACCAATTTGGACTGAGGGAAAACGTCCAGGAGTGTAACTCAAAAAATACATATAGGATGGTAGGTGGATAATTTGGATATAGCTTCACTTGGAGGATTACTGCTTGGTGTATTCATGTTTGTGTTCGGAGTATTTACGAACGGCGGACTTGCCGCACTTGGCAATATGTTTGATTTTGCTTCTATTATCATTACGATTGGTGGTTCCATATCGGGTGTGTTAGGGTCAAACAAACTTCCTGATTTTATCAATGGATTGAAAAGTTTTACACTTATTTTTAAGAATGACACGCAGGATGCAGGAGCTGTAATAACGAATATTATTAATTTATCCAATATTGCCAGAAAAGAAGGACTTCTGGCTTTGGAAGAGGCGGCGAACGGAATCGAGGACCCTTTCCTGAAAAAAGGAGTTATGCTTGTTGTAGATGGTACGGATCCGGAACTTGTAAGAGGTATTTTGGAGACGGACTTAAATTGTATTGAATCGAGACACAAGAAGACCATCGCATTCTGGGAAAAATGGGCAGAGTTAGGTCCTGCATGGGGAATGATTGGTACCTTGATTGGTCTGGTAAATATGTTGAAAAACCTGGAGGATTCCGCATCAATCGGGCCGAATATGGCGGTCGCTTTGCTGACTACCTTGTACGGTTCCCTGATTGCAAACTGGCTGTGTAACCCAATCGCGGCAAAACTTGCAGTCAACAATGGTGTTGAAATTATGATGAAAGAGATAACGGTGGAGGGCCTTTTGTCGATACAGGCTGGAGAGAATCCACGTGTTATCGAAGAAAAACTGAAATCATTCCTGTCACCGTCTGTTCGAGAGAACATGAGTGGTGAAAACGGCGGAGGTGAAGGGTAATGGCAAAGAAAAAGCAGGAGGAGGCGCCGAAAGGCTCACCGGCCTGGATGGCGACATTTAGTGATTTGATGAATCTGCTCTTGTGCTTTTTCGTATTACTTTTCTCAATGTCTACTGTCGATGCAGAAAAATTCGAGCAGGTAGTGGCATCACTGCAGAGCAGCTTTAGTATCCTGCCCTCAGGAGGAGCTTCCATCGGGGAGGGACAACTGATTTCTTCCGGTGTCAGCCAGCTTGAGATGTTAGATGCCTATTATCATCAGATGGCAAATTCGGAGAGTGATACGGATTTGACCGGAAACGAGGGTGAGACCGAATCGGAAGTCAATGTGGAAGAAGCATACAGGGAGGAAGCATTGGCGGAATCGGAACAGATGGCAGAAGAGATTGAAGAAGCGATAGCACAGTATGGCGTTCAGGATCAGGTGGAAGTTGATTTTAATGCGGAGTATGTCTGTCTGGATTTAAACGGTACACTGTTGTTTGATTCCGGAAAAGCTGAATTGAAGACAGAAGCATATGCATTGCTGGATAAAATAAGCGTTATATTGGCGTCGTACACTGAAAATATGATTGAGATTGAAGGTCATACGGACAATGTGCCAATCAGCAGGACATCAAAATATGAGAGCAACGATGTTTTATCGATGTATCGGGCATTGACAGTCGCGGATTATGTCCGGCAAAACCCGGAACTGAATCCGGCACATATCAAATCTTCGGGGCGTGGGGAGTATGATCCGATTGCGGACAATTCTACTGTGGAAGGCCGCGCGAGAAACCGTCGTGTCGAGGTGAAAATATATAATTCATACAGTTCAGACTTAAGCGAATAGGAAGGTGCAAGAGATGAAAAAAAATCTTATTTCAGTTCTTATTTTAGCGTTGGTGATAGCCAACCTTGTACTGTCGGCAATTCTGGTATTTACCATCATTCCACAGACAAAGAAATCAAACGAGTTAATTACAAAGGTATGCAGTGCAATCGATTTGGAACTGGCAAGCGGAGCGAATGAGAATGCCAGCACGGTTCCGATTGAAAATATTGAGACATACACGATTGCAGAGGGATTTACGATTAATCTAAAGGATGGAAGTGATGGAAAAGATCACTATGCAATGATTTCCGTATCGCTTTCCATGAACAACAAGAGCGAAGCTTACGAAAAATACGGAAAGAATTCCGGCGAGGGATTAAGCGCAAAAGAATCTATCATCAGAAATGATATCAATGCGATTGTTGGTCAGTATACGTTAGAAGAATTCAATGAAGATACGCAGGCGGTGCAGGATGCGATTCTTAAAGATCTGCAGGAGTTGTTTGGCACTGACTTTATCGTTGCAGTCAACTTCACGAGTGTGACAACGCAGTAGGAAAAGACTTTTATCAGGTGGTGAAAAATAAATGGGTGACGTCTTAAACCAGGATGAGATAGACAGTTTACTTCGGGCGTTGAGCAGCGGTGAGCTGGATGTTGATGAAATGAAAGACAAGGATGAAAAACAGGTCAAAGATTATGACTTTGCTCGTCCGTCTAAGTTTTCAAAAGAACATTTAAGAACTTTGGAAATCATCTTTGAACATTACGGCAGGTTGTTGTCAACGAATCTTCCGGTTTATTTGAGGAAGAGTGTTCAGGTAGATGTTATGAATTCTGAGGCAGTAACATATCAGGAGTTTTCAAATGCATTGTCAAATCCGGTTCTGTTGGGAATTGTTAATTTTGCACCTTTGCAGGGAAATATAATTGTGGAGATTGCATCTAATCTTGGATATGCAATTGTAGACAGAATGCTGGGTGGGGCAGGAACTCCGCTGGAGAAGTCGAGAGAGTTCTCAGAAATCGAGTTGTTGATTATAGAGAGAATTTTAACGATATGTGTAAATCTATTGAGGGAACCATGGGAGAACGTGGTGGATATTGAACCAAGATTGGAACGTATCGAGACGAATTCACAATATGCACAGATTATTTCGCCTGGCGAGATGATTGCCCTGGTCACAATCAATCTAAAGATTGGAGATGTGGAGGGGCTCATGAATGTCTGCCTTCCGTTTATTACGCTGGAAGACATTATGGATAAATTGAACACGAAGTATTGGTATTCAAATCTGCAGGAAAAAGATGAACAGGTATATACAGATACAATCGAGGCGTTGATATCGAAGGCGCCGATGCCTGTCAAGGCGGTGTTGGGAAACAGCGCAATCTCAGTAAATGATTTCATCAATCTGCAGATTGGGGATATAATCCGGCTGGACACGAGGATTGATGATGAACTGAATGTCTATGTCGGGAGTATTAAAAAATTTACTGCTCTGCCGGGAGCCTCCGGTGATGATTATGCAGTAAGAATTACATCAGTAATAAGAGAGGAGCAGTAAGATGGACGGTTTATCACAAAACGAAATTGATGCATTATTAAACGAACCGGCTGCGTCTGGTGCTGGAGATGAAATTCTATCGGAAGATGAGAAAGATGCGATTGGAGAGATTTCTAATATCAGCATGGGAACAGCAGCAACAACATTGTTTTCTCTGGTAAACAGGAAGGTAGAGATTTCTACACCGGTTGTTTCTTTCGCAAATTGGGAAGACGTAGTTGAAAACTATGAAAAACCATGTGTTTTCATCCGAATTGCCTATACCGTAGGTCTTGATGGAAGCAACCTCCTCGTTTTGAAAGAGGATGATGTTAAGGTAATTACAGATCTCATGATGGGTGGTGATGGTACTAATCTGGACGGAGAAATCAGTGAACTTCATCTGAGTGCAATCAGCGAAGCAATGAATCAGATGATGGGCTCATCGGCAACATCGTTGTCGTCTATGTTGAACAAGACGATTGATATCAGCCCTCCGGTGGCAGATTTGATTGATTTATCGGAGACTCTCGACGAGAGTGCGATTGATGAGTTCTTATCCGGAACTTTTGTAAGAATTACATTCCGAATGGAAATTGGGGATTTGGTAGACAGTGAGATTATGCAGCTTTATCCGGTTTCCTTTGCGAAGGAGATGTGCCAAAGCATTTCAAGGAATATGGAGATGGATTCCGAGTCGACGGCTGAGGAATATTCGAAGACAGAGTCGGCAGCACCTACTCCGCAGGCACAACCACAGCCGCAGATGCAACAACAGGCACAGGCTCAGCCTATGATGAACCAACAGATGATGGATCCGCAGATGATGAATCAACAGATGATGATGAACCAACAGATGATGATGAACCAACAGATGATGATGGGCCAACAGCCTGTAAATGTTCAACCGGCACAGTTCCAAGCGTTTGCAGGAGATTTTGGAGGCAATTTTCCACAGGAAAATATCGATTTGATTATGGACGTTCCTCTTGAGGTGACGGTTGAATTGGGAAGGACGAGCCGGTCAATCAAAGAAATATTAGATTTTTCGCCCGGTACGATTATCGAGTTAGATAAGGTGGCAGGGGAACCAATCGACATTCTTGTCAATGGAAAGTATGTGGCGAGAGGCGAAGTAGTAGTAATTGAAGAAAGTTTTGGTGTGAGAATCACTGAGATTGTAAAATAAAGTTTTAATGAACAGGAGAGAAGAGATATGGCAAAGAGTGTTTTGATTTGTGATGATGCAGCATTTATGAGAATGATGATTAAGGACATCTTATCAAAGAATGGTTACAACATTGCCGGTGAGGCAGAAAATGGAGCAAAAGCGGTTGAAAAGTATAACGAGACAAAACCGGATCTGGTATTGATGGACATTACCATGCCGGAGATGGACGGTATTCAGGCGTTAAAGAAAATCAAAGAGGGCGATCCAAATGCATGCGTCATTATGTGTTCTGCAATGGGACAGCAGGCGATGGTTATCGAGGCAATTCAGTCAGGAGCAAAGGATTTCATTGTAAAACCATTCCAGGCGGAGCGTGTTTTAGAGGCAGTGAAAAAAGTAGTAGGCTGACATGATACTTCTGAGTAATTCATCATTTGGCAACTTTTTGGAACTGGTAGGTGTACTGATTGCATTTGTTCTTGTTTTGATTGCAACTTATTTTACGACAAGATGGATTGGCAATTATCAAAAAGTACATCAGACAAATAAAAACCTGAAAGTGATTGAGACACTTCGTTTGACGAATACAAAATATATTCAGATTGTGCAGGCGGGGACAGAATATCTTGTGATTGCCATCGGCAAGGACGAGATTCACCTTCTTGCACAGTTGACGAAGGAACAATTGACGGAACTTCCGCAGGATATGAGCGGAAATTCGGCAGTGACGCAGGATAATTTTCAGGATATATTAAATAAGGTAAAGGAACATTTTCCGAAAAAGTAGGTTGAGACTTGAGATGAGTAAGTTAAAAAAAGCATATTGTACGGTTTCCCTGTGCATTGCAGTTCTTGTGTTTGGATTGACATTGTATCTTTCTTTGGGAAGCACAACAGTATATGCAACTGCAGCGCCTGATCAGACGCAGACTGATCCGAATTTTAATCCGGACAGCATTTCTTCCTTTGATGGGGAGCAGGATTCATCTGAGACAGATGACAGTACGACGGATGGATTGCATATTTCATATAACAATGACAGCGGTTCGGTTTCTGCACCGATAAAAGTTATTTTATTCCTGACGATATTGACTCTGGCACCGTCGATTTTAATTATGTTGACGTCGTTTACGAGAATTATAGTCGTATTGCATTTTGTCAGAAGCGCATTGGGCACACAGACAGCACCGCCTAATCAGGTGTTGGTTGCACTGGCGTTGTTTTTGACATTTTTTATCATGTGGCCGACATTTCAGGAAATTAATGACACGGCAATTCAGCCGTTAGATGCAGGAGAGATTACGACAGAGGAAGCCTTGGAGATAGGGCAGGAACCGTTGCGTGAATTCATGTATGGGCAGACGCAGACAAAGGATTTGGAATTGTTTGTAGACATCTCCGGTGAGGAGTATGAGTCCTATGATGAAGTTCCGATGACAACTTTGATACCGGCATTTATTTTAAGTGAGCTGAGAGCTGCGTTTATCATTGGATTTTTAATCTATATTCCATTTATTGTAATTGATATGGTAGTGGCGTCTGTGTTGATGTCGATGGGTATGATGATGCTCCCGCCGACGACGATATCGCTTCCGTTCAAGATTTTGCTCTTTATATTGGCAGACGGCTGGAACTTAGTGATAGGTAGCATTGTGAAGACATTTTACTGATGAATAGAGTATTCGTTTGAGGTGATAAGATTGATAACAGAGGGACAGGTATTAGATATCGCGAAAGAAGCAATTTATATAATTATTATGTGTTCAGCACCGGTTTTGCTGATTTCGCTTGTGGTAGGCTTGATTGTCAGCATAATTCAAACTGTTACATCTATCCAGGAGCAGACGCTGACATTCGTTCCGAAGATTGTGGCAGTTTTTATAGGACTTATGATATTTGGAGCCTGGATGCTGAATAAGATGTCTGGTTTTATGACCGATTTGTGGTCGAATTTTAGTATATATCTGGGCTAGGATAAAATATGTTTGAGTATAGTTTTTCTTTAGCTGATTTTGAAATATTTTTATTAATATTGGTACGAGTATCCTGCTTTGTATATATAGCTCCCTTTTTTGGAATGTCAAATACACCAGCAAGAGTGAAAATCGGTTTGTCCGTATTCGTCTCTCTGTTAGTTTTCAACTTTGTCGACAAGACAGCAGTAGATTATACAGGAATTTTTGGATATTCTATTATAATTCTGAAAGAGGGAATTACAGGGTTGCTGATTGGACTAGCTGCAAACATTTGTAATTCCATTATTTTATTTGCAGGAAATATTATCGACATGGATATCGGATTGGCGATGGCGAGTGAATTTGATCCGACGACGCGTACGCAGGTGACAATCACAGGAAATCTGTACAACTATTTCATTTTACTGCTGCTTATCGTATCAGACATGCATCACTTTATTCTGAGGGCCTTGGTGGATTCGTTTGAAGTGATTCCGGTAAACGGACAGTTGTTTGACTGGCAGCATATTGCAACTTCCTTTACAACCTACATGGGGGATATGTTTGTAATCGCATTCAGAATTGTTTTACCGGTTTTTGGATGCATTATGATATTGAATTGTATTTTAGGTATTATGGCAAAGGTGGCTCCGCAGATGAATATGTTTGCGGTAGGTATGCAGATGAAAGTCATGGTGGGACTCTTAGTACTCTTTATAACAGTTGTTTTGCTGCCGAGCGTTGCAGAGTTTATTTTTAGGGAAATGAGAATTATGATTGTCTCATTTATAGAGGGAATGTATTAACTTGGAATCAGTGCAGAAATTAGAGTATAACCTTCAATGGTTTGCAAAAGACGGGCCCGGCGGGGAAAAAACAGAGCCGGCGACGGCCAAGAAATTGAGAGAGGCCAGAGAGGACGGAAAGGTTGTAAAAAGCCGCGAACTGGTATCGGCGGTAGATCTGATTGTTGTCTTTCTGACTTTAAAAATATTCGTCTCCTTTGTGGGAGAAAATTTTGTGAATGTTTTTCAATATATCTATACATCAATTCCTGACTTTGTCAGGGATAATTCCGTTGAATTGACATCGCGGAAGATGATGTCAGTTTTCAATACTATAATAGGTATTTCTGCCAAGATTGCAGCACCTTTTTTCCTGTTTGGATTCTGTGTGACTGCGTTGGTAAATTTAGTTCAAGTAGGCTGGAAGGTGACAACAAAACCGTTGAAGCCAAAGCCTGATAAATTTAACCCGATTAATGGGTTTAAACGAATCCTTTCAAAAGATTCCCTGTTTGAATTGATAAAATCAATTGTCAAAATAGTTCTCATAATCTATGTGGCATATACATCAATCAGAGGGAATGCGAATGACATTTTTATCTTGTATGAGATTCCTTTGCTGCAGGCGGTCATTCTCTGCGGAACGATTATTATAAATGCCGGATTGAAAATCAGCATTGTCTACTTAGTAGTCGGAATTGTAGACTTCATTTATCAGAAGCATAAGTTCAATGAAGATATGAAGATGACAAAGCAGGAAGTGAAGGATGAATATAAAAATACCGAAGGTAACCCGGAAATCAAAGGTCGCCAGAGGCAGCGCATGAGGGAGGCATCCCAGCGTCGTATGATGCAGGATGTTCCGAAAGCGGATGTTGTCATCACGAACCCGACCCATTTAGCGGTCGCAATCAAATATGATGCAGAGTCATCAAAAGCACCGATTGTGCTTGCAAAAGGTGAGGATTATCTCGCTATGAAGATTCGTGAGGCGGCAAAAGAAAATCACATTGAAATTGTAGAAAACAAACCGTTGGCAAGAATGTTGTATGCAAACGTTGAAGTTGGGCAGGAGATACCTCCTGAACTCTATCAGGCGGTGGCAGAGGTTCTGGCGATGGTCTATCATTTGAAAAATAATTCATAACTAAGGAGGACATGGCATGAAAAAAGCGGATATTGGCGTTGCATTATATTTACTCGCCGCTGTTATATTTTTTATTGTCCCAATTAGTTCCACATTGCTGGATGTCATGCTTGCAATCAATATATCGTTTGCACTTATTATTTTATTCAATACACTGTTTGTAAAAGAAGTTCTGGATATGTCGTTTTTCCCGACACTGCTTTTGTTTACAACAATTTTTAGAATCTCATTAAATGTTTCGTCAACGCGTTTGATTTTGACAACAGGAAATCCTGGTAACGTAGTTGAAACATTCGGCAATTTCGTAGGTGGAGGCGATTTGGTCATCGGAGCAATCGTTTTCATCATTCTTGTTATTATTCAGTTTGTGGTAATCAATAAAGGTTCCGAGCGTGTTGCTGAGGTAACGGCAAGATTTACCTTGGATGCTATGCCGGGAAAACAGATGGCGATTGACGCCGATTTGAATACAGGCGCAATCACAGAGCGCGAAGCGCGTGAGCGGCGCAACAAGATTCAGGAGGAATCTGGATTCTTCGGTTCGATGGATGGTGCTACAAAGTATGTAAAGGGAGATGCCGCAGCGGGTCTTATCATCACATTCATCAATGTAATTGGCGGAACGGCAATGGGAATGTTGAGACAGGGACTTGAATTCATGGATGCACTTGAGAGATATGGTGTCCTTACAATCGGTGATGGATTGTGTTCGCAGATTCCGTCCTTATTGATTTCCCTCTCCACCGGTATCCTGGTGACAAAGGCATCGAAGGAAGCGGATTTTGGCTCTGTTTTAGTCGGACAGTTGTTTGGAATTCCAAAAGTTCTCTATCTTGTGGGGGCTTCCTTAATCTTTCTTGGAATTGCAACCCCGTTAAAATGGTACTTGTTTGTCGGTCTCGGAATTATCTTTATCGTGGCGGGAAAGATGATTGCAAAGAACATTGAAATTGAAAGTATCGAGGAGGAGGTAAACAGCGCGGAAGAGGAGGCGGAAGAGATTCGGAAGCCCGAGAATGTTACCTCGCTGCTTCAGGTCGATCCGATCGAGCTGGAATTTGGTTATGGAATCATTCCTCTTGCCGATGTCAATCAGGGCGGGGATTTGTTAGACCGCGTGGTTATGATTCGAAGGCAGATTGCGTTAGAGCTTGGAACCGTTGTGCCAATCATCCGACTCAGGGATAATATTCAGTTGAATCCGAATCAGTATATCATAAAGATAAAAGGTATTCAGGTGACAGAGGGAGAAATCCTTTTTGACCATTATATGGCAATGAATCCGGGATATGTCGAGGAGGAGATTACCGGAATCCCGACATTTGAACCGTCGTTCCATCTGCCGGCTATCTGGATTACGGAGGGCCAGCGGGAGCGCGCAGAGAGTTTGGGATACACTGTGGTAGACCCGCCGTCCATCATTGCAACCCATTTGACTGAGGTCATCCGGTCTCATATTGCAGAACTTCTGACAAGACAGGATGTCAAGAACCTGGTGGACAATTTGAAGGAGAGCAATGCGGCACTCGTGGACGAACTTGTGCCAAAACTGCTTGGGCTTGGTGAGGTACAGAAAGTATTGCAGAATCTGCTCGGCGAGGGAATATCCATCCGCGATTTGCTCACAATATTTGAGTCGCTTGCGGATCATGCGGCTACAACACGCGATACCGATGTCCTGACAGAGTATGTCCGACAGAGTTTGAAGCGTGCCATCTCAAGTAAGTATTTTCCTGCAAATGAGACGACGAGTGTCGTGACGCTCGATCCGAAGGTTGAACAGGATATCATGTCCTCCGTCAAACAGACGGAGCAGGGAGCTTATCTGACCTTAGATCCGGAGACGACGAGGGCGATTATGGCATCGCTTGAGACGGAGATTGCAAAACTTGAAAATATGGGAAAGAGTGCAATCGTAATCACTTCGCCGATTGTACGAATGTACTTTAAGAAGATGACAGAAGATTATTTTAAAGACTTAATTGTGGTTTCCTACAATGAAGTTGACTCCAATATCGAATTACAATCAGTAGGGATGGTGACAATATAATGACCATAAAAAAATTTCAGGGGAAAACAAAAGAAGAGGCGATTGAAAAAGCTAAGAGTGAGTTGGGCGCGGATGCGGTTGTCATGAATGTCAAAGAAATCAAACCAAAGGGAATGTTCAAGGTGTTTAAGGGTTCCCTCTTCGAGGTGACTGCCGCAGTGGAGGAGAAGGAGCAGTTCTCGGGCGCAATGGCAGGAGTGGCGGCACAAAAGACGTTCGACAATATTAATTTGGCGGCGGATGAGCAGATCCGGATACCACAGCCGCAGAGAACGGCAGAGCCGGTGAAGAGACAGGAGACGGAGAGTTCGGTTCCACTGCAGCAATTGATGCAGGAGAGGAATCTCAGGGGGGCAGACCAGAGAGAGAAAGATGGTTCCAACAAGGACTTAGAGGAGCGCCTTGCGAGTCTCTCGAATATATTGGAGAAACAATTGAGTGCAGAGGGGAAGATGGAGAAGGAGGTTGAGGCACCTCAGCCTGCAAAATCGGAAGGATTTAGTTTTATCAAAATGCTTTATAAGACGCTTTTGGACAATGAGGTAAATGAGAAATACGTCAATCAGATTATGGATGAGATTGAGAAGGTAATGCATAACGGCAACAGCGTAGACTATATTTTATCTACGGTATACCAGAAAATGATTTTGAAACTGGGGCAGCCGAGTACGATTGAAATGACAGGCCCTAAGCCGAAAGTCATTTTCTTTATCGGACCGACGGGAGTCGGAAAGACAACTACAATTGCCAAGATTGCTTCAAAATATAAAGTGGAGAAGGGAAAGCGGGTCGCTTTTTTCTCAGCGGATACCTATCGTATTGCGGCGACAGAACAGCTGCGCATCTATGCTAATATTTTGGAGGCTCCGATGAATGTCATCTATTCGGCGGATGAGCTCAATGAGATGATTGAGAAGGTGTCGGGATATGATCTTATCTTTGTCGATACAGCCGGATTTTCACACAAGAATGCAAAGCAGTGTGAGGATATGAAGAATATGATAGAGGGACTTGACCCGGCTTATGGCAAGGAAGTGTATCTGGTTTTGAGCGCCACGACAAAATATAGAGATCTTCTGGAAATTGTTGATATTTATCAGAAGATTGCAGATTTTAAGCTTGTATTTACAAAGTTAGATGAAACATCCTGCTATGGAAATATTATGAATATTAAACTTTATTCGGGCGCACCTCTTTCCTATATGACGACTGGTCAGAATGTGCCGGATGACATTGAAATTTTCAATACGCAAAAAATTGTGAAGCAGCTTTTGAGCGGAAGGCAATAGGTGCAGAGTTCAGGGAAGGAAGGTAACTATATGGATCAGGCGGAGCCACTTCGTAATGTAATAAAAAAGCGAAATCAGGTTGCCATGCCGAATGCCAGAGTGATTACGATAACAAGCGGAAAAGGCGGCGTCGGGAAATCGAACACGGCGGTTAATCTCGCAGTGCAGTTTCGAAAGATGGGAAAGCGGGTTATCATTTTTGATGCGGATTTCGGATTGGCAAATGTGGAAGTGATGTTTGGCGCAATCCCCAAGTATAATCTGAGCGATTTGATTTATGGGGAGAAGACAATCCGTGAGATTATCACACAGGGACCGATGGAAATCGGATTTATTTCCGGGGGATCCGGCATCTTTGGAATGGAGAATCTGACAAAAGGACAAATTGTATATCTGATAAAATGCCTGAATGAGTTGAATGAACTGGCAGATGTCATTATTGTAGATACAGGGGCAGGAATTTCCGACAGCGTTTTGGAGTTTGTGCTCGCCAGCCCGGAAGTTTTAGTTGTGACAACACCGGACCCAAGTTCACTGACGGATGCGTATTCACTATTGAAAGTACTGTATGGAAATCCGAATTTTAAAAGGGATATGACAAAACTCCAGATTGTTGCCAACAAAGTCATCTCTGTTGAGGATGGTCAGGCGGTTTATAATAAATTGAATTCTGTCGTGCTTCAGTTTCTGCAGGGGGAGATTGATTATCTGGGAATGATTCCGCAGGACGCTGAATTGGAGTCGGCAGTCAGACAACAGAAGATTGTTTCTATGTGTGCACCGCATTCGAAGGCAGCAAGGTCATTTGAGGTCTTGGCATCTAATTTAATTAATTATGAGCATAAGGAAGTGCGAATGAATTGGGGTGTGACCCAGTTGTTTTCCTATTTTATTGCTCGTAGGAGTTAAGGAGTGAAGAAAAATGGCAAAAAGTATTATTAAACCTGGGGACAAAATCGATATTCGTCTGATTGAGGAAATCGGAGAGAAAGGGAAAGACAGTGACGAGGTACGTGTTTACCGAAGTCAGGTCTACGATGTTTTAAAAGATGGTCTGCTTGAAATTTCAATGCCGACGCGTGGTGGAAAAATCATTCTTTTGCCATTGGGAGTGCGATTTGACTTTGTCTTTTACTCAAAAGGGAGCATGTACAGGGCAGAGGGCACAGTAAAAGAGCGCTACAAGAAAGATAATTTGTTTATTCTGGTAGTGGAGATGAAATCACAGCTGGAAAAATGCCAGAGACGCGAATATTTCCGATTGGAGTGCAGCCTTGATATGAAATATTATCATATTGCAGACGAGGATGCAGAAAAGAAGAGCGCCGAGGAGATTTTTGATTTTATCCGGGAGGAGTTTGAACTTTTCGAGATTGAAAAAGCGGGAACTGTCATGGATATCAGCGGCGGGGGAATGAGATTTGTCTCGGACGAAAAGAGCGATGAGGGAAGTTATATTCTGATTGTGATGAAACTTGAAGGTCAGGTGATTAATAAACAGTTCTATCTGGTTGGAAAGGTCATTCACTCAGGGAAGACAGCTGCTTCGAGCGAGAAATATGAAAATCGGATTTTATTTATTTTGAAGGATAGTAAAGTCCGGGAAGAAATTGTGCGATATATTTTTGACGAAGAGCGTCGCATGCGCAGTATTCACTAAGTTTCGGACAGAATTCGCCAAGTTTTCAGATAAAAGGCAGGAAAATACGACAACTTACAGATTATGGAAGGGATGTGTAGGAAATTATGAGAAAAAATCTTTTGGTAGTTGATGACTCTGCACTCATGAGAAGGGTTATTTGTGATATAATCAACACAGATAGTAATTTCCAGGCCAAAGACTACTGCAGAGACGGCTTAGAGGCATATGAAAGACTTAAGACGACAAAGTATGACGGAGTTTTGTTAGATGTTAATATGCCTCGCATGGATGGTTTGGAGTTGCTGAAGAAGTTGCAGGAGGACAATATCAAAGCGACCGTCATTATGGTCAGTACGACAACAACGAAGGACGCGAAGACGACGATTTTGGCGATGGAGCTTGGAGCTGTCGATTTTGTGACAAAACCAACCAATATTGTAGAGGCAAAAGGCGAAAAATTTAAGGCGAGATTGCTCGAGGTATTGTCAGCAGTATTAAGGACGGAGAGTTATGCCCGTGCTTCAAAGACAATTTCGGCAAAGCCGGAGAGCAGACCGATACGTCCTGTCACACCAAAAATCAAGAGTACCACAGGTACGGGCGGGGACAAAATCGTTGCTCTGGCATGTTCAACCGGAGGACCGAAGGCATTGCAAAGCGTAATTCCATATCTGCCGAAGAACCTGAATGCCCCGATGGTTTTAGTACAGCATATGCCTGCCGGATTTACCAAATCCATGGCAGAACGTCTGGATGAAATCAGCCCGATTCATGTGAAAGAAGCGGAGGACGGCGAAATATTGGAGAAGGGAACCGTATATGTGGCACCAGGTGGAAAACACATGGAAGTTACAAAGATATCGGGAGGTCATAAGATATCGTTGAACGATATGCCTCCGATCGGTGGGCTGAGACCATGTGCCAACATCACCTACGATTCTCTCTCGAAATGCGGTTTCAATCAGGTGGTTTGTGTGGTACTGACCGGTATGGGAGCGGACGGTACAAACGGCATTATGGAGTTGAACAAACACAAACCAATCTACGTTATTTCACAGAATGCGGAGACTTGTGTTGTGTATGGAATGCCTAAGGCGATTGCTGAATCAGGATTGGTTGATGAAGTAGTTCCGTTAAAAGACGTTGCACAAACAATAACCAAGAATGTGGGGGTAATGTAGTATGGATGTAAGCCAATATCTTGAGATTTTTATCGACGAGACAGCAGAACATTTGCAGACCTTGAGTGACTGTATTATGGTACTCGAAAAAGAGCCGGAGAACAAAGATACGATTAATGAGATTTTCCGAGCGGCACACTCCTTGAAGGGGATGGCAGGTACGATGGGCTTTAAGCGCATGCAGCATCTGACCCATGATATGGAGAACGTATTTCAGGAAGTGAGAAGTGACAAAATCAAGGTCGACAGTGCCATGATTGATTTACTTTTCAAATGCTTAGATGCAATTGATAACTATTTGGAGAACGTAAAGGCAAGTTCCGATGAGGGAACAGAGGACAATGAACTTATTATCAAGGAACTGAACAATTTTATTGCTGCGGCAAACGGCGAAGAACCGGCACCCGAGACACCGGCGCAGGATGCGGCAAAAGCGGAAGAAGCGACAGGCGGTAATGCGGACGGCAAGAAAAAATATCTTACGATAGATTTTACGGATCAGGACAAGGAAGCAATCAAGAATGCGGAGGAGTCCGGACTTAAAGTATACGGCATTACCGTACATATCCAGAAGGAATGCCTGCTGAAGGCGGCGAGAGCATTTCTGGTATTCAAAGCGGTGGAAGAATTTGGAGAGATTATTATATACAGTCCAAGTTCACAGGACATCGAAGATGAAAAATTTGAATTTGATTTCAGTTTCTATCTGACATCTGAGGAGGAGTTCGATAAGATTGCTGCAGCTGCGGGAGCAGTGTCAGAGATTGAAGAAGTCGAAGGAGAAGTTGTAAAATACGATACGATTCTCCATCTGGGGGAGGCTGCGGAACAGGAGGCAGCAAAACCGGCTCAGGAGGAAAAACCGGCAGCGGCTGCTTCTGCGGAAGCAACAGCACCGGCAGCGCCTGCTAAACAGGAGAAACCGGCAGCGGCCAACAATAAGAAGACAGCCGTTGCAAAACCGGTTACAAACAGAACGGTTCGTGTGGACATTGAGAAGCTGGATGCATTGATGAATCAGGTATCTGAGCTTATCATAGCAAAGAACAGTCTCGTGTCGTTGAGCTCCGGGGAGAACGGTGATTTCGAGAGCCAGACATTTCATGAGCAGATTGAATACTTAGAGAGAATCACGACCAACCTTCATGAGTCGGTCATGAAAGTGCGAATGGTTCCGATTGAGAGTGTAGTAAATAAATTCCCTCGAATGATTCGTGATTTGTCCAGAAAACTGGACAAGAAGATGGAGTTAGTCATGACCGGTGAGGATACGGAGCTTGACCGTACCGTAGTGGATCAGATTGGCGACCCGCTGCAGCATTTGCTCCGCAACTCGGCAGACCACGGACTTGAGGACAATGCAGTCCGCTTAGAGCGCGGAAAGCCGGAAGTGGGAAATATTTTCTTAAACGCGTTTCAGGAAGGAAACAATGTCATTATTGAAGTTGGTGATGACGGTAATGGTATCGATACGGAGGCAGTAAAATCAAAGGCGGTTGAGAGAGGTACCATCACAGAGGAACAGGCGGAGAGCATGAGCCAGAAGGAGATTGTGAATCTGCTGTTTTTGCCAAGTTTCTCAATGGCGAAAAAGATTACGGATATTTCGGGACGAGGCGTTGGACTTGACGTTGTAAAATCCAACATCGAGGCGCTGGGCGGAGATGTTGAGGTCAAGACAAAGCTCGGGGAAGGCACCACTTTTACCGTAAGACTTCCGTTGACACTGGCGATTATTCAGGCGCTGATGGTTGAGGTCAGAGATGAGAAATACGCTATTGCATTGGGTTCTATCACAACAATTGAAGATATTTCGGTAGATGATATTAAATATGTGCAGGCACAGGAAGTCATCCATCTCCGTGGAAATGTAATTCCTTTGATTCGTTTGGACAAGATTTTAGATATTGAGCCAAAGGAGAAAGAGGATGAAAGATTGACGGTTGTAATTGTAAATAAGGGTGAGAATCTCGCAGGTCTTGTTGTTGACAACCTGATGGGACAGCAGGAGATTGTTATCAAGTCCCTTGGCAATTATATCAATAACAGTAAGATTATCAGTGGAGCAACCATCTTAGGTGACGGCGAAGTTGCATTAATCTTAGATGTCAATACATTAATGTAAGGGGGTGTCTGGAATGGCTTATGAATTAGAACAGGTTGAAAAAGAGGTAAAACAGTACATCGTAGTAAAAATCGGAAGCGAGCAGTACGGTATCGACATCAGCTATATCGATAATATTGTCCGCATGCAGAAAATTACGCGTGTGCCGACCGCGCAGTCCCATTTTAAGGGAATTATCAATCTCCGCGGCGAGATTGTAGCTGTTATGAGCATCCGAAAGAAAATGGGATTAGAGGATGACGTGTTTACAAATTCGTCGAGAATTATCATCTTAAAGCTTGAGGAGAAAGGTTCCCTTGGCATTATTGTCGATGAAGTAAAAGAGGTTATGAACTTAAGTGAAGATGAGATTGATAAGGCGGTAAATTCCCCGAAGGACGGAAAAGGAAACTTTATCAATGGCATCGGAAAAAATGGAGAGGAATTAGTCTCATTGTTTGATATCAATGCTATTGTTGAGGAAAAAGAGAACTCATAAAACAAGGACGTAGTGAGACTAGAAATAGTCTCACTACGTCCATTCATAACAGACATTCTATTTGTTGAAAGGCGAAAAGAGGTTAGAAAATTACATGGGTAAATTTAGCTTAGAGGATGTCAACAGTATGTATGTTGATGTCCTGCGTGAAATTGGTAATATTGGAGCGGGAAATGCGACGACTGCTATTGCAAATATGCTGGGCCTCAGAATCGATATGGATGTTCCGAATGTACAGTTGTTGGAGGTATCGAAGCTCGGTTCCGCCATCTGTGATGAGGATGAGACCATTGTCGGTATTTTCCTTGAAGTTCAAAATGATATTGAGGGCAGTATGATGTTTTTGGTCAAGATGGACACGGCTCATTATCTTGTCAACAGTCTGATGATGAGAGACCAAAGCTACAAGGAGCCGTTTGACGAGATGGATCTGTCAGCGATGAAGGAGATTGGAAATATTATTGCGGGAGCATATTTATCTGCGCTCTCCTCCATGACGAATCTGGTGATTCTTCCGTCGGTTCCATATATTGCAGTGGATATGGCGGCGTCTATTTTAAGTGTGCCGGCGATACAGTTTGGACAGTTTGGAGACAATGCATTGCTGATTGAGACACAGTTTGAGGCTGACGTAGAGATTAACGGGTATTTCATTTTGATGCCGGAGGAAGATTCTTACGATAAGATTTTATCGTCGTTGGGTATTACTATTTAAGGAGTCGGTAAATATGAGTCAAGTAATAAAAGTGGGTATGGCAGATTTGAATATATGCAAAGCCCCGGATGTTATTACAACGTTGGGATTGGGCTCCTGTATCGGGCTGACTTTTTATGATCCGATTACAAAAATTGGGGGAATGGTGCATTATATGCTGCCGGACAGCACAAAGGTGAAGAACAATTCTAACATTGCAAAATTTGGTGATACCGGAATCAATGAGTTGTTGAGACGGGTAGTTGCCGCAGGGGCATGCAGAACCAGATTGGTGGCTAAGATAGCAGGCGGGGCCAGAATGTTTGAGGTGAGCGGATTATCGGATATCGGTAATGTCGGAGCCAGAAATCAGGAGGCTGCCAAGAAAAAATTGAGAGAACTGGGAATCCCGCTTATGGCGGAGGATGTAGGTCTCAATTACGGGCGAACCGTTGAACTTCATTGTGATACGGGAGAGTTTTATATCAAAGCAGTTGGGAAACCGGTGAAAATAATATGACAGAAGGGGTAATGCAATGAAGACAAGACCAATACCTGCCATTATTATGCTGATTGCAGGGTTTATTGCCTGCCTGCTTGGAATATTTCAACATTTGGATATGGAAATGTTCGTCAAGACAGTTTTATTTTCCATGATTGTTTTTCTTGTCATCGGACAGGGCGTGCGTATTATCTTAGAGCGCAACATGGGAAAAATGGCAGATAAAAAGGAGCCGGAACAGGGCGGGACGGAAACAATTTCGGACGGAGAGTCAGACACTGAGAACGAGTCTGAAGAGGAAAAAGAAGAATAAGCAAATGGATTTTGGGGGCAACTAGATGAGAGCAGAAGAAAAAGAAATTCTTTGGGAAACGTATCAGAAAAATCCGTCGCCGGAACTAAGGGAAAAAATTATATTAGAATATGCGCAGCTTGTAAAGGTGGTAGCAGGAAGGCTCAGCATGTATTTAGGCTATAACGTAGAATATGACGACCTGGTCAGCTACGGAATTTTTGGTCTGATAGATGCCATAGATAAGTTTGACTTAAACAAGGATGTAAAATTTGAGACTTATGCAAGTTTGCGAATAAGAGGCGCGATTCTGGATCAGATTCGAAAAATGGATTGGATTCCGAGGACGGTACGTCAGAAGCAGAAGAAGATTGACGAAGCGATCAAACAGATTGAGATGCGTACCGGGAAAAATGCATTGGATGAAGAGATTGCCAGTGAGCTTGGGCTTTCTGAGGACGAGTTTAACGTATGGCAGTCACAGTTAAAAGTTACGAATGTAGTTTCGTTGAATGAATTTCTGGAACAGGGGAGCGAGCCTGTCATGGATGCCAGACAGAACTCGCATTTCGTACAGCCGGAGGACAGGGTTCAGGAAAACGAATTGAAAGAGGTCTTGAGTGACGCATTGGAATTGCTGACAGAGAAAGAGAAGAAAGTAATTCTTTTGTATTATTATGAGGACTTGACATTAAAAGAGATTAGCCAGATTTTAGAGGTATCAGAATCAAGGGTTTCACAGTTACATACCAAGGCTCTTCAGAAGATGAGGGGCAAAATGGGGAAATATTTAGATATCATGGTATAAGAATCTGTTGGGGAGGTAATATGGCTGCACAAAATGGTTATTTTCAATTTAAATTTGCAGATGGAAAGTCGTTTCTTCACATTTTTCCGCCGGTGGACGGAGGGGAGACACTTCAGATCAGTGAGGTGATTCGTTATCTGGATGCAAAGCGTATCTCAACGTATGATTTGAAAGAACTGAATCGCGCAGTTACAACGCTTGATGCGGAGACAGATGTAGAATTGGGAGCCTGGGATGGGATTGAAGTCAATGAGATGATGGATATCAATGTCTCGCTTGACAAAATGCAGGTCATATGCCGTTTTTATCCCCCGTCGGCGAAGGGCGGGCGGATGGATGCACAGGAGATTATCAATGACCTTGTTGCTGCAAAAATCAAGTTCGGCATGGATCAGAATGCCATCTTTTCTTTCCTGTCGGAGCGGGAATACTGCAAAAATTATATTTTGGCGAAAGGTGTTCCGCCGGTTCATGGAACAGATGCCAGAATCGTATATAAATTTAATACCGATGTCAATCTGGCGCCGAAACACAATGAGGACGGGACGGTGGATTATCGCGAACTGAACACCATCAGCGCGGTCAACTCCGGCGATTTGCTCGCAGAACTCATAAAGGAAGACCCTGGAAAATCAGGACATGATGTCTTTGGAAACGAGATAAAACCGCGCAGCGTCAAGACAGCGAAATTCGATTGCGGAAACAACATCACGATTTCGGAAGATGGGACGAAAGCATTTTCGGATGTGACGGGACATGCACAGCTTTTGAATGGAAAGATGTTTGTTTCAAATGTATATGAGGTTCCTGCGGATGTCGATAATTCCATCGGAAATATTGATTATCCGGGAAGCGTTTTTGTCAAAGGAAACGTCAAGGGAGGATTTACCATCCGGGCTCACGGGGATATTATCGTTGAGGGCGTCGTTGAGGACGCAGAACTTTTCGCCGATGGGCAGATTATTGTAAAGCGTGGAATCCACGGTATGACGAAGGGATATATGCGCGCCGGAAAGAGTGTGATTGTCAAGTTTATTGAGAATGCCACGGTGGTGTCCTCCGGTTACATTGAGACGGAGATTATTATGCACAGCAAGGTGGAGGCAGCCACTTATGTAAAGGTAAAAGGGAAAAAAGGCTTGATTAACGGCGGCGTTGTGCGCGCCGGCAATGAGATTGAAGCCGATAATGTCGGTTCCGGCATGGGAGGAACGACTACACTTGAAGTTGGAATTCAGCCGGAGCGAAAAGAGCGCTATGGAAAATTGCAGAAGCTTATCAAAGAGCAGAATGGGGAGTTAGAGAAGACAAAGACGATTTTGACGACCTATGCGGAAAAGATGGCAAAGGGAGAACAGCTTTCGAAGGACAAATTGATATTTGTACAGAAACTCACACTCGATTATAAGGAGAGAAGAGCAGCGCTGCTGCCGTTGACGGAAGAATTTGAAAAATTGCATGATGAGTTGTTGCTCGAAAACAATGCATGTGTTAAAGTAAATAGGCAGATATATGCGGGGACTGTGATCAATATTTCGGATTTGTTCTACCATGTTGCGAAAGACGATTCCTATTGCAAATACAGGAAGGATTCCGGGGAGATTGTGCGCAGCCCGTTGTAAAAGAGGGAGGAAGGTGTTTCTCATGACAATCAGGCCAGTCGATATGAACGGAATGATTCAGCGCGTTCAGGATGTGGGAACGATCAAACAACACGAGGACAGTAAACCCATTGTTGACCAGCAGAACATTGGATATGAAGTTGCAAAACACGAAGAGAAACTGACGAAAGCCGTTCAGCATGCGGACGACAGCAACCAGCCTGAGTATCGGTACGATGCGAAGGAGAAGGGGGACAATCAGTACCAGCAGAGCAAGAATAAGAAGAAAAAGAACCAGCAGAACCAGTCGGAGGACAGAGTGCTGGTAAAAAACAGCATGGGGAGTATAGACATTAAAATCTAAGGAGCAGAATATGACCGGAATAGAAATTGTCCTATTATTTATTGGAGTAATCTTTATGGTGGGAAGCTTTATGGTAACGGAGAAACTTTCCACGAGTGAAGTGAATAAGATCAGTGAATTGAGTGAAAGCGAGATTGATAAGATTATGGAGCATTCCCTGCAGAAGGCGGATGGCCGAATTGAGGAGGCGATTGATTCACAGATTCAGGACTCCATTGAAAAGGTGGACAGAGCACTCGAAAAAGAGACAAACGAAAAAATTATGGCAATCAGTGAATATTCGGACACTGTAGTTGAAGCGATGAATAAGACGCATAACGAGATTATGTTTTTATATAGTATGCTCAATGATAAGCACACAGATTTGACAAATCTTGCTGCAAAGCTGCAGGGAATGCTGAATGATGGGAAACAGTTGGAGGAGGAGCTTGCAATGAGACTGGCGCGTCAGCCACAACCGCAGACAGCAGCCGCAGACAGCGGAAAGAGGATACCGGAGGTGAAAGCAGTGAATGTCCCACAGCCAAAGCCGGAGGATGTCCCGCAGCCGGAGAAAGAGAATTTGGGAGCAGAGGCGAAACAGAGCGAACCGGATTGGAACGAAAATTCGGAGTCGGAACAGGAAAACCATAATATGGATATTTTGAGATTACATAAAGAGGGATATTCAAATGTTCAGATTGCACAGAAATTGGACGTCGGAATGGGAGAGGTTCAATTGGTAATCGGATTGTTTGAGGGAGAAGGAAAGTAGTGAAGCTGAAATATTATTTACGAGGGTTAGGCATTGGAATTGTAATTACAACCATCATTTTGACAATCTGCAATTCATTCAACGGAAAAGAAATCTCCGACGCTGAAATCATTGAACGGGCGAGAGCGTTGGGAATGGTGATGGAAGGCGAAGCAGGAAGCAGTGTTTTGGATGTGTTGGAGGAGGAGTCAGAAGGGACGTCGGAATCTGAAGGAGCATCAGAATCGCCGCAGGATACACAGGCGGCGCAGCAGCCTGACGATGCGCAGGAGGGCAGTACCTCGCCAGATACTCCATCGGCAGACAATGTGCCTACTGGCACACCGGAGGGACAGCCGGAGACTTATACGCTTGTCATCAATGCGGGAGCTGTCTGCAGGCAACTGTGCGATGAACTTCAGGCGAACGGTGTCATAACGGATTCGGAGTCCCTGCGAAAATATCTGGGAGACAACGGATACGCAAAGGAGATACACCCGGGAAGTTACGAGATTCCATATGGGAGCAGCAACGAGGAGATTGCAGCGATTCTTTCCACAGTACAGGATGAATAAGAAAATAGAAACATTTGCGACAGTTTGCGCCATTAGAAAAAGTACTTGATTTCTAATGGCGCTTTGTGTTATAATCTTTGAGGTTTCTGTGAGACAGAGCCAGTAAACACATATGTTGACCGGAGGACAGGTGCCGGGAGGTCGTTTTTCGGGATGAAACATATGGAAGTAGTTGGAGAGCTTGACACGGCTCTCACACAATGAAAACCACGGAGGTAGAAAAAATGAGTGTTATTTCAATGAAACAGTTATTAGAAGCAGGTGTTCATTTCGGACATCAGACAAGAAGATGGAACCCTAAAATGGCTCCATACATCTACACAGAGAGAAACGGTATCTACATCATCGACTTACAGAAATCCGTAGGTAAAGTGGACGAGGCTTACAAAGCTGTATCTGATATCGCTGCAGAAGGTGGTACCATTCTTTTCGTTGGTACAAAGAAACAGGCGCAGGATGCAATCAAGACAGAGGCAGAGCGCTGCGGAATGTACTATGTAAACGAGAGATGGTTAGGAGGAATGCTGACAAACTTCAGAACAATCCAGAGCCGTATCGCCAGATTAAAAGCAATCGAGACAATGGCAGAAGACGGAACATTCGACGTACTGCCTAAGAAAGAGGTTATCGCACTCAAGAAAGAGTGGGAGAAATTAGAGAAGAACCTTGGCGGTATCAAAGATATGAAGAGACTGCCGGATGCTATCTTTGTTGTTGATCCTAAGAAAGAAAGAATCTGTATTCAGGAAGCTCACTCTTTAGGAATTACATTGATCGGTATCGCTGATACAAACTGTGACCCGGAAGAATTAGATTACGTTATCCCGGGTAATGACGACGCAATCAGAGCCGTTAAACTGATTGTTTCCAAGATGGCGGATGCAGTAATTGAAGCAAATCAGGGAGCGGAGGTTTCTTACGAAGAAGCTGCAGAAGAAGTTGAGGAAGCAGTAGAAGAATAAGATTACAAATATCGATTATTGGAGGATAATAGAATGGCTATTACAGCAGCTATGGTAAAAGAACTGCGCGAAGCAACCGGCGCAGGAATGATGGATTGCAAAAAAGCATTGAACGAGACAAACGGAAATATGGAGGAGGCCATCGAGTTCTTGAGAAAGAACGGACAGGCGAAAGCTGAGAAGAAAGCTGGAAGAATCGCAGCGGAAGGTCTCTGTACAATCGCAGTGAAGGATGACAAGACGGCAGCTGTTGTCGAGGTTAACTCTGAGACAGACTTCGTTGCAAAAAATGCGACATTCCAGGAGTTCTGTGCGGCTGTTGCTACACAGGCAGTAAATTCCGATGCGGCTGATATTGACGCGTTCATGGCTGAGGCTTGGAACGAAGATGCATCTAAGAGCGTTCAGGAAGCATTGGTAGAAAAAGTTGCCGTTATCGGTGAGAATTTGAAAATCCGCAGATTTGAGAAAGTTGTTGCAGAGAACGGTTGTGTTGTCTCTTACACACACGGCGGCGGAAGAATCGGTGTTATCGTGGAAGCTGACACTACAGTTGTAAATGATGAAGTGAAAGAGGCTTTGACGAACATTGCAATGCAGGTTGCAGCCTTGAATCCAAAATATGTGACAAGAAGCGAAATCAGCGCTGATTACATTGCACATGAGAAAGAGATTCTTTTAGCTCAGATTATGAACGACCCGAAGGAATCCCAGAAACCGGAAAAGGTTATCAACGGAATGATCGAGGGACGTATCAGCAAAGAGATGAAAGAGATTTGTCTGGTAGATCAGGTTTATGTAAAAGCGGAAGATGGAAAACAGACTGTTGCAAAATACTTAGAGGAAGTTTCTAAGAAGGTTGGCGCAACTGTTTCTGTCAAGAGATTTGTCCGCTTTGAGACAGGCGAAGGTCTTGAGAAGAAGCAGGAGGACTTTGCGGCTGAGGTAGCTGCACAGTTAGGCTAATTTAAAATCATATAGAGAAACCCCTGTGAACAAGGTACCCCTTGCTTTGCCGGGGTTTTCCTTGTATAAGGACTAAGATTTTTTTGAGAGGAAAAGACATGTCAGAATTTCAATATGAGATAAAAATATTTCTAGAGGCGGAGGATGTCTCGCAGTCGAGAATCAAATCATCATTTTCTTCTGTCAATGCGATGTTGAAACAATCGCCAAATCCATATTTGAAAGAGATGGAATTTGAGGATGAGAGCGATCTTGATGAATTTGTGCTTCGACTCTATCTTCAGAAAGACGGGACAGAAGATAAGTGTACAGACGCGGAGGCTGCCAGAGGATTTTTAGACGATGCGGCAGAACTTTTAGACGAGATAGCACATATTCATTCCTTCCTTGATATGGAGGGAAGCATAAAGGCGGGTTATAAAGGCGAGCAGGAAGCCTATACATTTACATCGGAGAGCGGAAGCGCTTTCTGCGAATTTGATGAGACAGAATTTTAAAAGTGACTTGTGAAAAAAGCCTGCTTGCGCTATAATGGAGTGAGTCAATCCGCTTACGAAATTGGCAGTGAGAGATTAGTATGGAAGGTAAGGTTTTTACATGGAAGAAAAAGATTCAGCGGCGTTGAGAAATCAGAGGCGGAGAAGAAAACGTGTCGCCCGGATTCGTAACGGAATTATATTTACGGTCGTCGCCTGGATACTCGCTTCGATGATTTTGATTGTGGCGTTGTTTGCTAAGGTTACATCGTTGGAGAAAAAAATTGATGCCCTGACGATAAACAGTACATACGGACAGGTCGAGGGAAATTTAAGCGGTGGCGCAAATGAGAGCGTAACCGGCGAGGAAGCGACTTATGATACCGAGAGTATAGATGATAATACAGGGGTTTTGCTTGTTACAAATACGGATGACACATCCAATCTTGCACAGCCGGGCGATCCCTTAAAGGTTTATCTGACATTTGAGGACGGACCTTCGGAGAACACGGAGGCAATTTTGGATATTTTAGCCCAGTATCAGGTCAAGGCAACTTTTTTTGTTGTCGGCAAGACGGATGAGCAGTCCCAGGCGCTCTACAGACGGATTGTTGATGAGGGTCACACGCTGGGAATGCATTCCTACTCGAACAAGTACAGCACAATCTATGAGTCGAAAGAGGCATTTGAGAACGACTTTCTGCAGTTGAGGGATTATCTGTATGAGGTTACGGGAACGGAGTCGAAATACTATCGTTTTCCGGGTGGAAGCAGCAACCAGATCAGCAACGTCGATATGTCTGAGTTTATTGAGTATCTGAACTCTCAGGGCATTACCTATTACGATTGGAATATCTCAAGTGGGGATGCAACCTCATTGGCATATTCTTCTGAAGATATAGTTGCAAATGTCACCTCAAATGTAGTAAAATATAAGACGTCAGTTGTGTTGCTTCATGACGCAGATGACAAGTCAACAACGGTAGAGGCATTGTCTCCTCTGATTGAGGCATTGCAGGGGATGAATGCACAGATATTACCGATTGATGAAGATACAACCGTTATTCAATCCGTATCCATTGGCAGTGTTGAATAGCGAGAAGAGAATAATTGGAGGACAGAAAATGGGATTTTTTAAGGATTTTAAAGATGACTTTTCTCAGGCGATGAATGAGATAATTCCAGGAGAAGAACCGGTAAACGACGATGAGACCATGAATGATGACCTTGTTGTCAACACTTTGGAAGAAGAAGTTGACGTTGAGTCCGAATTGTCAAAGCTTGATGGACTCTTAGAGCAGGTTTCCAAGCAGGAAGAACAGTCAAAGAAGATGGAAGAAAGAGCAGAACAGCCGGTGGCTGCAACAACACAGGATGTATCTGCAGCGCAGAATTTGCTTTCTGAAAAATTAGAGAGAGAACTTAAAGATATGCGCAGAAGCGCAGTACAGGAGGATAATAGAATCATGAGTGAGACACCAGTAAACGCAACTATCAATGCAGCAACAGCAGCTGCGGCAGCAACAGCAGCCGTAAACACAGCAGCTAATACAGCACCACAGGCAAATCGTGTTGTCAGTGACGAGGTATCTGTTATTACAGAGGGAACCGTCATCAACGGAGATATCTCTTCCAATGGCTCTTTAGATATCAGAGGGGAGATTTCCGGAAATGTAGCATGCAACGGTAAATTGGTTGTAACAGGAACTGTCAATGGAAACAGCAATTCTTCTGAGTTCTTTGCAGATGCTGCCAAAATCGAGGGAGAAGTAGTGAGCACAGGAACTGTAAAAATTGGTCTTGGCTCTGTAATCATCGGTAATGTGACTTCCACATCCGCTGTTATCGCAGGAGCAATCAAGGGTGATATCGATGTGCAGGGACCTGTTGTTGTCGATACTTCTGCAGTTGTAATGGGTAACATCAAATCCCGTTCTGTTCAGATTAACAATGGTGCTGTAATCGAAGGTTTCTGTTCTCAGGCATACTCGGATGTAGATGTGAGCGAACTTTTCGAATCAAAGAAAGGAAACATGTAATAAATGAAGCGTGTTTTTTTAAAATTAAGCGGGGAGGCTCTCGCCGGGGAGAAACATACCGGCTTTGATGAGCCGACTGTAACAGATGTTGCAAAACAGGTAAAGCAGATTGTCGACAAGGGAATTCAGGTGGGAATCGTCATCGGCGGCGGCAATTTCTGGAGGGGAAGAACGAGTGAGACCATCGATCGCACAAAGGCAGACCAGATTGGAATGCTCGCCACAGTGATGAATTGTATCTATGTCTCTGAAATTTTCCGTTCCGTTGGAATGAAGACGCAGATTCTGACTCCTTTTACCTGCGGCACAATGACAAAACCTTTTTCAAAAGACCGTGCAAACAAATATTTTGAAAAAGGAATGGTCGTATTTTTTGCGGGCGGTACAGGAC
>CAZBUW010000007.1:33062-49132 GCA_964495195.1 uncultured Roseburia sp. | reverse complement strand
GTGAGCGAGGTGCTCGGCGAGAAATGTCCGACAAAAATCACACGAATCGGCGTGAGGGACGTATTCGGAGAGTCAGGTCCTGCGAAGGAACTGCTCCACAAATATGAGTTGGATGCCGAGGGCATCTGCAATCGTATCTTAAAGGAAATGAAATAATTTTTTGAAAAGAGGAAACGAGATGTTAGAAGAATTAAAGCGGGAGGTCTATGAGGCGAACATGGAGCTGCCAAAGCGCGGACTCATCACCTACACATGGGGAAATGTCAGCGGCATCGACCGGGAGACGGGCTATTTTGTCATCAAGCCGAGCGGCGTTGACTACGACAAACTCTCCCCGGAGGACATGGTGGTCATGGATCTCTCCGGCAACAAGGTCGAGGGAAAATACAAACCGTCCTCCGACACGGCGACTCATCTTGAACTGTATAAAAGATACCCGGAGATTGGCGGCATCGTGCATACGCACTCCCCGGAGGCTGTCTCATGGGCGCAGGCAGGGCGTGACATTCCGCTCTATGGAACCACCCATGCGGATTATTTTTTGGGAGCGATTCCGTGCGCAAGAAATCTGACACCGGAGGAGATTGAGGAAGCCTATGAGAAAAATACCGGGCTTGTCATTATCGAGACGTTCGAGGAGCGCGGCATGAATCCGATGTACACACCGGCGGTGCTCTGCAAAAACCACGGGCCGTTCACCTGGGGAAAAGACGCTGCGGAGGCGGTGCACAATGCGGTTGTGTTAGAGGAAGTGGCAAAGATGGCGCGCAACACCGAGGCATTAAATCCACAGGTACAGCCGGCGCCGGATTCCATCAAGGAGAAGCATTTTTACCGGAAACACGGGGCGAATGCTTACTACGGACAGAACTAAAACTGTCATTGAAAGGTGAAGCCATATGGAGAAGAGAGAATTTGGAAAAATGAGAAATGGACGCGAAGTTCATTTGTATACAATGCTAAACAAGAACGGGATGCAGGCGGCGGTTTCTTCGCTTGGGGCAACGATTGTCTCTGTAAAAGTAAAGGACGCCGGACAGAAACTTCGGGACGTCGTCTTAGGATACGACGATGCGGCTGATTATCAGACCTACACCTATTATTTTGGTGCGGTTATCGGCAGATATGCAAACCGGATTTCCGATGCGGCATGCGAGATTGACGGAGTGACTTATCCGCTTGAGGCAAACGACAATGAGAACAATCTGCACAGCGGAAGCGAGGGATTGCACAATAAGATATGGGAGCTTGAGGACGTCGACGAACAAAAACTTGTACTTTCCTGTGTCAGCCCGGATTCAGAACAGGGATTTCCGGGGACGATGAAGGTGAAGGTCACCTACGAGCTGACGGATGAGAATGAGCTCGTCATCACTTACGAGGCGGTCTCGGATAAGACCACGGTGGCGAATTTTACAAACCATGCCTATTTCAATCTCGACGGACACGAGAGCGGGGATGTGTCAGAGCAGGAGTTAGAGATTTTTGCTTCCTATTATACTCCGGTGTCGAGTGCGAAGGCGATTCCGACCGGAGAGATTAAGAAGGTGGCGGATACGCCGATGGATTTCAGAAGAATGAAAAAAATCGGAACGGACATCGAGGCTGATTTCGAGCAGCTGCATTTTGGCATGGGTTACGATCACAATTATGCGCTCGATAAAGCGGATGAGACGTTACAGCTTGCAGCGCGTGCGAGAGCGGCGAAGAGCGGTATCTGTATGGATGTCTACACGGACTGCATCGGAATGCAGCTCTACACGGGAAACTTTATCCGGAACCACACGGGAAAAGATGGCGCTGTCTATGGGAAGCGTCAGGGCTTCTGCCTTGAGACGCAGTATTTTCCAAACGCAATCAATGAGAAGAATTTTGTGTCCCCAATCTTAAAAGCGGGGGAGACTTACCGCTCAACTACAAAATATTGTTTTTCCGTGCAAAAATAGGAGAATTTTTTTAAGCATTTTCGGGGAAAGAAAAATCCCCGAAAGTGCTTTTTTTACGTTGACTTTTTTTTTGTTCTTTGCTATGATAGATAGGCAGTTGTTAAGAAATTGTTACAAAAACGATATTTGTTATTGATTATTTGATGGCGAGCGTTTTACGTTATCGCTAAGTTTGATAGATTTGCGACCGTAGTCTAATGGATAGAACACCGGACTCCGACTCCGGCAATGCGGGTTCGATTCCCGCCGGGCGCATATTTTTTTTAATAGGAGGAATCGGCATGAGTATAAAAGACTTGTTTCAAAAAGAGACGTTGAATAAGATGTTAGATTTTTGCAAGAAAAATATCAGATATATATCAGCAGGCGTGCTGCTTGTCATTTTGATTTTAGTGCTGGCGCTGTGCACCAGTCAGAAGAGCGGGAACGGCGAGAGCGTTGTGGAGGATACGGAGAGTGTGACAGAGGCGGAGACAGAGGCGACGACAGAGTATGAGGTCAATGCCTATCCGGCGGTTAACGATTTGATCAACAATTACTACAGTGCCTATGCAAACGGTGATATCGCGACGCTGACGACGCTTGCCACCCCAATCTCACAGAACGAGCAGGGATATATCGGCGTGTTCAGCCAGTTTGTGGAGAGTTATCAGAATATCACCTGCTACACGAAGAAAGGGTTAGAGGACAACTCCTACCTTGTGTCAGCGTATATGGAGATAAAGTTTTCGGGTGTGGATACCCTTGCTCCGGGACTCGATTTCTTCTATGTGAGAGCCAACGAGGACGGAACCTATTACATTGACAATCTGTACAGCCAGTACAATCTTGCCAATCAGGAGAATGCGTTAGATGCCAATATTCAGAGCCTGATTGCGCAGTTTGAGCAGGAGGAGGATGTTGTGGCGCTCCAGCAGGAAGTACAGGCGAAGTACGAGAGCGCTGTCGCGGCTGATCCGAATCTGTCTACGATGGTGACGACGACGATTCAGGATGCGGTGGCGTCCTGGGTGGCTTCGATTACAACCCCTTCGACAGAGGTCGCTGAGGAGCCGACAGAGGAAGCGACGGAGCAGACGCAGCCGGAAGAGACTCCGGCAGAGGAGACGCCTGCGGAGGAGACACAGGCTCCTGCTGCAGAGACGGTTGCCACAACTACAAAAGTAAATATTCGCTCGGCAGCGGATGAGAATTCAGATAAACTCGGAACAGCGGAGAGCGGTACTACTTTTACCAGAACAGGAACAGAGGGCGATTGGAGTATCATTGATTACAACGGGACGTCTGGTTATATCAAGAGCGAATATCTGACGACAGATATTTCCACTGCGGATGCCCCGGATGAGGGGACGGCGTCAGATGCCGGTTTCGCGGAGGGCGAAGAGATTATGGTTATGAAATCTGTCAACATCAGATCCGCTATGAGCGAGACGGCAGACAAAGTCGGCACTGCTTTTGCAGGTGAGAAGGTAACGGTTATAATGAGCTATGCAGAAGGATGGACGAAAGTTACCTGGAACGGAAAAGAGGGATACATCAAGACGGAACTGCTCCAGTAGCAGAAGGTTTTGTACATTTAGAGCGTGAAGAACAGCGGAGACTTTCCAAAGTGTGAAGTCTCCGTTTTTTCTCATGTAATAGGAGGAAAGAGTATATTGCAGGAGAATGGAATACGAATCAATAAATTTTTGAGTGAGGCGGGCATCTGTTCGAGGCGCGAGGCGGACCGCCAGATAGAGGCGGGAAACGTCACCATCGACGGGGTGTGCGCGGAGACCGGAAGCCGTGTCCTGCCGGGGCAGACGGTGAGATTTCAGGGAAGGGAAGTCAAAAAGGAGGAGGAGATGATTCTGCTCGCGCTCAACAAGCCGGCCGGAATCGTATGTACCGCCGCCTCTTTTGATAAACATAATGTAGTTGATTTTGTCGGCTATGAGAAGAGAGTCTATCCGGTCGGAAGGTTGGACAAAGATTCGGAAGGGCTGCTTCTTCTGACGAATAACGGCGACATCGTCAACAAGATGATGCGCGCCGGAAATTACCATGAGAAGGAGTATATCGTAAAAGTCAACAAGCCGGTGACAGCCTCTTTTCTCCATGGGATGGCAAACGGTGTGCCGCTTAAGGAACTTGAGGTCACCACTAGAAAGTGTAAGGTGGAGCAGACCGGGAAGCGGGAATTTCGCATTGTTTTGACGCAGGGACTCAACCGCCAGATCCGGCGTATGTGTGAATACTTTGGCTATCGCGTGGAACAATTAAGACGTGTGAGAATTATGAATATAGAATTGGGAGATTTAAAGACCGGCGAGTACCGCAGGGTGACGGAGCAGGAATACAGAGAACTTCAGAAGCTGATTGCAAAATCGTCCAATCAGCCGGTGCGAGGAAGGGAGCCATAGAGGATGACAGTACAAGAGCGAATTGCAGAATTGAGAAAGACATTGGAATATCACATTGACCGCTATTACAATCAGGACAGTCCGGAGATTACAGACTATGAATACGATCAGATGATGTTGGAATTAAAAGGGTTAGAGAAGGAACACCCGGAGCTTGTGACGCCGGATTCCCCGACACAGCGGGTGGGCGGAGCGGCAAAGCGCGAGGCGGGGGTTCTCGTCCGCCACAATGTGCCGATGTTGAGTCTTCAGGATGTGTTTAGCAAAGAGGAAGTAGTCAATTTCGTGGAGGAGATGCGGGAGCAGCTCGTCGATCCGGAATTTGTCGTGGAATATAAGATTGACGGATTGTCCATGACACTCCGCTATGAGAACGGTGTGTTAGCGCTCGCGGAGACCCGCGGGGACGGAATCAATTTCGGCGAGGATGTGACTACAAATGCAAAAGTAATCCCGGATGTGAAGAAAAAATTAAAAGCGGCGCCGGAGTATTTAGAAATCCGCGGCGAGGTCTATATGAAGAATGCGGATTTCGGGCGCGTCAATGAGAGACAGGAGGTGCTCGGCAAAAAGACGTTTGCCAATCCGAGAAACTGTGCGGCGGGAACGCTGCGCCAGCTCGACAGCGCAGTCACAAAAGAGCGCGGTCTCTCCCTCTTTATCTTCAATATCCAGCAGGTGCGCGGCATGGAGTTCGCCACTCACACTGAGGGGTATGAGTACTTAAAAAAACAGGGCGTGACCGTCATCGAAGACTACAAGGTCTGCAGGACGGCGGACGAAGTCTGGGAGGCAATCGAGGCGATTGGGGAGAACAGAGGAAATCTTGCTTACGACATCGACGGCGCCGTGGTCAAAATCAACCGCTATGCGGACCGCGAGAAGTTAGGAGCCACCTCAAAAGTGCCGAGGTGGGCAGTGGCGTACAAATATCCGCCGGAGGAGAAGGAGGCAAGACTCTTAGACATTGAGCTCTCGGTCGGAAGGACCGGAAGAATCACGCCGACCGCCATCTTTGAGCCGGTGCGGTTATGCGGGACGACGGTGTCCCGCGCGACTCTGCACAACCAGGATTTCATCGACCAGCTCGACATCGGAATCGGGGATACCATCGTGGTATACAAGTCCGGTGAGATTATTCCGAAGGTTAAGGAAGTGCGCAGGGAGAAGCGCCCGGAGGGCTGGAAGCGGTTTGAAATCCCGGATGTCTGCCCGGTCTGCGGCGCAAAGACGGAGCGCGAGAAAGACACTGCTGACATCAAGTGCACATCGCCTGACTGCCCGGCGCAGTTAGAGCGCCACATTATCAACTTTGTGGGAAGAGATGCTATGGACATCAAAGGGTTCGGTACGGTCTACATTGAGGAGCTGATCCGGCTCGGATATTTGAGCGATATCGCGGATGTCTATGATCTGAAGGAACACCGTGAGGAGCTGATTGCGCAGGGGGTTATCGGAAAAGAGAAAAATACCGATAAGCTTTTGCAGGCAATCGAGAACTCGAAAGACAACGATGCATACAAGCTTTTGACCGGATTTGGGATTCCAAACGTCGGCAAGGCGGCCGCAAAATCGATTTTAAAACACTTCAAACAGATAGATGCCTTAGAGAATGCCTCCATCGAAGCATTGCAGGAGGTCAACGACATCGGCGAGGTGAGTGCTGTCTGCATTCGGAAGTTTTTTGACAAAGAGTCAAACCGCAAGATGATTGAACGTCTGAGAGAAAGCGGTGTCAACATGTCGCTCCTCGAGGAGGAGGGAAGCGACGATAAGTTTGCAGGAAAGACATTTGTAGTCACAGGAACACTGCCGACGCTCGGAAGAAAAGAGGCGACAGAGCTGTTAGAAAAGCACGGCGCGAAGGTGTCCGGTTCCGTCTCGAAGAAGACGGATTACGTTCTCGCAGGTGAGGCGGCAGGTTCGAAACTCGTGAAGGCGAACGAACTTGGAATCGCAGTTATTTCGGAAGAGGAATTGTTTAAAATGCTTGAAGAGTAGGGAGGTAAAATATGCCAATCAGAACACAGAGCGATCTCCCGGCAAAGGAGATATTAGAATCAGAAAATATATTTGTCATGGATGAAAAGCGCGCGATGCATCAGGATATCCGTCCAATCCAGATTGGAATTTTGAATCTGATGCCGCTCAAGGAGGATACAGAGTTACAGATTCTGCGTTCCCTCTCGAACACACCGCTGCAGGTGGACATGACGTTTCTGGCGGTGAAGAGCCATCAGTCTAAGAACACATCCCTAAGCCACCTGAACAAATTTTATCAGACGTTTGATGATGTGAAGGAGCGATGCCTCGACGGTCTCATCATCACCGGAGCGCCGGTGGAACAGATGGAGTATGAGGAGGTGGACTACTGGGAGGAGGTCTGCGCCATCATGGAGTGGAGCAAGACGCATGTCACCTCCACGATGCATTTGTGTTGGGGCGCCCAGGCGGGGCTCTACTATCATTACGGCATTGAAAAGCACATGCTTCCGGAGAAAAAATTCGGCGTTTACGAGCATCGCGTCATGAACCGCAAGGTACCTCTGGTGCGCGGGTTTGACGACTATTTTATGGCGCCGCACTCAAGACACACCGAGGTGAGAGCCGAGGATATCCGCGCGGTGAAAGATCTGACAATCCTGGCGGAATCCGAGGAGGCGGGCGTTTTTCTCGCCATCGCGGACGAGGGGAGAAAGATTTTTGTCATGGGTCATCCGGAGTACGACCGGCTCACCCTACATAAGGAGTATAGGAGAGATAAGGACAAGGGGCTTCCAATCGCACCGCCGGTCAACTACTATCCGGGGGATGACGATACGAAGAAACCGCGCCTTTCCTGGCGTTCCCATGGAAATGCGCTCTACCTCAACTGGCTCAACTACTATGTCTACCAGCAGACGCCTTATGAGTTCATCAACACGTCCGAGATTCTTGGAAAATAAATTTTTTGAAAATAAATTTTGTATAATTTTTAGTTTCCAAAACAGGAATAGTCTGTTATAATAAATGCATAATATCACTTAGGAGGCAATGACGGATGGCTGAAGATAGAAAATCATTTAAAATAAAAGACAATAACTTAGGTGTGGTAAAGATTGCCGATGAGGTAGTGGCAATCATTGCCGGTCTGGCTGCGACAGAAGTGGAAGGCGTCAGTTCCATGGCGGGCAACATTACAAATGAATTAGTCAGCAAGCTTGGAATGAAGAACTTATCCAAGGGAGTTCGCGTGGAAGTCATGGGGGAAGTCGTGAACGTCGATGTATCTTTAAACATTGCATACGGATATGCAATCCCTGAAGTGTCTGCGAAAGTACAGGAGAAAGTGAAGACTGCGATTGAAAATATGACAGGTTTGGAGGTTTCCATCGTCAACATCAGAATTGCCAGCGTTGATATGGGAAATAACAAATAGTACTTTGTAAAAATATTCAAATGTTGTATAATAAGGGGTGTCGTAGGACACCCTTTTTTCCGCTTTTTGGAAAAATATGCAAAAGAACAGAATGGAGATTGTTATGACAAGAAGAGAACTAAGAGAGCAGATTTTTTATATGCTTTTTCGCGTAGAGTTTCATGAATTAGAAGAGATGCCGGAGCAGTTTCGGATGTACGAGGAAATGCTTGTGCAGTGTTCCGAGAAGGACACGAATTACATCAAGGAAAAGGTGAATGACATTGTGGCCCATGTGGACGAGATTGACGCTGCAATAGGCGGCGCCGCAGAGGGATGGAAGACAACGCGCATGGGCAAAGTGGACTTAAGTCTGCTCCGCCTCGCTGTGTATGAAATGAAGTACGATGAGTCCGTCCCGGTAAAGGTGGCAATCAACGAGGCAGTGGAGCTTGCAAAAAGATACGGAACCGATGATTCCGCGGCATTTGTCAATGGAGTGTTAGCAAAATTAGCATGATGAAAAACGTCTATACCGTAGGTCAGGTCAACACATACATCAAAAACATGTTCGCCCAGGATTTCATGATGAACCGCATCAGTGTCAAGGGGGAGGTATCGAACTGCAAGTACCACTCCTCGGGGCATATCTATTTTACAATCAAGGATGCGTCGGGCACCATGAATGCCATCATGTTCGCCGGAAACCGCAGAGGCCTGAAGTTTCAGATGAAAGAGGGCGACAAAGTCGTTGTCACGGGCTCTATTGAAGTGTATGAGCGCGACGGCAAATACCAGCTTTATGCGCGGGAGATTGAACTCGACGGAGCGGGAAATCTCTATCTCAGATTTGAAGCATTAAAGCGCGAGCTGGAGGAAATGGGCATGTTTGCGCCGGAATATAAACAACCGATTCCAAAGTATATCAGACGGTTAGGAATCGTGACGGCGCCGACGGGAGCCGCCGTGCAGGATATCCGCAACATCGCAACGAGGAGAAATCCGTTCGTGCAGCTCATTTTGTATCCGGCGCTCGTGCAGGGCGAGGGAGCCGCAGCGAGCATCTGTCAGGGAATTCGCGCGTTAGAACAGCAGAATGTCGATGTCATCATTGTCGGGAGAGGCGGCGGAAGTATCGAGGACCTCTGGGCGTTCAACGAGGAGGTGGTGGCGCGTGCCATCTTCGAGTGTGGGACGCCTGTTATATCTGCGGTGGGACATGAGACAGACACCACGATTGCGGACTATGTGGCGGATCTCCGCGCGCCGACTCCGTCGGCGGCAGCGGAGCTTGCCGTGTTTGATTACCGCATGGTCGAGGAACAGATGAGACAATACGGGCAGCGTATGGAGCGCAGTATCCGTCAGAAGATTCAGACGGGAAGGATGCGCGTGGAACAGTTGGGACTTAAGCTGCGCTACTTGAATCCGGAGAATAAACTGCGGGAGAACCGCAAATATGCGATTGATTTAGAGGATACTCTGCAAAGGAAGATGCAGGAGATTGTCGAGCGCAAGAAACATGAGATGGCGCTTCTCGCCGGAAGACTTGACGGTCTTTCCCCGGCGAAAAAGCTGAGTCAGGGATTTTCCTATGTCGCAGACGAGACGGGAAGAGCGGTTAAAGACGCCGCGGAAGTAAAAGTGGATGAACTTTTGACCGTTCATCTTCTCAGAGGAAAAATAAAGACAAAAGTAGTTGAAATAGAGGAAAAATAGCGTGAGGTGAAGGAATGGAACAGACAAAAAGTTTGGAGGAGACCTTCGGGGAAATAGAAGAGATTATCGAAAAGATGGAGCAGGAGGAGGTCACACTGGAAGATTCTTTCGCACTCTATCAGAGAGGGATGGAGGAATTGAAAAACTGCAACCGGATTTTAGACCGCGTCGAGAAGAAGATGCAGGTGATGAATGCCGGCGGAGAGCTGGAAGATTTTGAGGTGCACGCGGGGGACAGATAGGAGAGTTGGAATGGAAATCAAAGAAGAGATGGAACGCCGGACGGCGGAGATAGAACAGATTATAAAAGGTTACCTCCCGAAGGAGGAGGGCTGTCAGAAGACCATTTTTGAGGCGATGAACTACAGTGTTTTGGCGGGGGGAAAACGCCTCCGTCCGATGCTGATGAGGGAGACTTACGAGCTGTTCGGCGGAAAGTCGAAGGTCATCGAACCTTTTATGGCTGCAATCGAGATGATTCACACATACTCTTTAGTGCACGATGATCTGCCGGCGATGGACAACGACGAATACCGCAGAGGCAAGAAAACCACGCACGCTGTCTATGGCGAGGCGATGGGAATTCTGACGGGAGATGCGCTTTTGAATTATGCGTTTGAGACTGCGATGAAGGCTTTTGAGATGGAGCCGGAGAATACAAGAATCGGAAAGGCGCTGCAGGTGTTAGCGGCAAAAGCCGGAGTGTTCGGCATGGTCGGAGGACAGGTTGTGGACGTGGAGTCGGAGGGCTCTTCCGATATGACAAAAGAGAAGCTTGACTTTATCTATCGCTTGAAGACAGGCGCGCTGATTGAGGCGTCGATGTTGATTGGCGCGATTTTGGCGGGAGCTACAAAACAGGAACAGCAGACCATCGGACAGGTGGCGGCGGACATCGGACTTGCCTTTCAGATTCAGGACGATATCTTAGATGTGACGGGTACCCTCGAGGTGCTCGGCAAGCCGATTGGCAGCGATGAGAAGAACCACAAGGTGACCTATGTGACCTTTGAGGGCTTAGAGAAGGCGAAGGCGGACGTAAAAGACATTACGGAACGCGCTGTTTCACAGATGAATTCCCTTGTTGTCAGAAATGAATTCCTGTCGGAGTTGCTTCTGGCATTGGTGACGAGGGAGAAGTAAGAGAGAGTCAGAGGAAAAGCTGATGGTATTAGAGAAGATAAATCAGGAAAATGATATAAAGAAACTGCCACCGGAGGAATTGCCGATTTTAGCGGAGGAGATTCGGGACTTTTTGATTGAGAAAATCTCTGTCACGGGGGGACACCTCGCCTCCAACCTCGGGGTGGTGGAACTGACAATGGCATTACACTTGTCATTAGATTTTCCGAAGGATAAATTAATCTGGGATGTGGGACACCAGTCCTACACCCACAAGCTTCTGACCGGCAGGAGAGACGGGTTTGAGAAACTCAGAAAATATGGAGGAATGAGCGGTTTTCCAAAGCGCAAGGAGAGTGAGTGCGACAGTTTTGAGACGGGGCACAGCTCCACTTCCATCTCCGCGGGGTTAGGCTATGCGCATGCAAGGCAGATTACCGGGGAGGACTACAAGGTGGTCTCCGTCATCGGGGATGGTGCCCTGACGGGTGGAATGGCGTTTGAGGCACTGAACAATGCGTCGCGCCTGAAATCGAATTTTATTATTGTGTTAAATGACAACAATATGTCTATCTCGGAGAATGTCGGAGGGCTGTCCACTTATCTGAGCAGTTTCCGAACGGCGGATGCCTACCGGGGGTTAAAGAACGGTGTGATGAATTCCCTGAACAAGATACCGGTCTACGGGGATAAGATGGTCGAGAAAATCCGCAGGACAAAGAGTGGAATCAAGCAGTTGTTTATTCCGGGTATGCTTTTTGAGGAGATGGGAATCATCTACCTCGGACCGGTCGACGGAAGCGATATTCCGGGTATGGTGAAGCTTTTGAAAGAGGCGTCAAACATCGATGGGCCTGTCATGATTCATGTGCTGACACACAAGGGGGCGGGCTATGAGATTGCAGAGCGCCATCCGGCGAGATTCCATGGTACGGAGCCTTTCAATATCGAGACGGGACTGCCGCTGCACCCGAGGACAAAGGCGAACTATACCGATATTTTTTCGACCGTCATGCGCAAGATGGGAGACCGCGATGAGAAGGTGGTCGCCATCACGGCGGCGATGGCGGACGGAACAGGACTGAAGCGTTTCCGCAATATGTTCCCGGAGAGGTTTTTTGATGTGGGAATTGCGGAGGAGCATGCGGTTACGTTTGCGGCGGGACTTGCCGCGGCGGGATTGAAACCTATCTTTGCAGTGTACTCCTCCTTTTTACAGAGGGCGTATGACCAGATTCTGCACGATGTCTGTATTCAGAATCTGCCGGTGGTCTTTGCAATCGACCGCGCCGGGTTAGTCGGGAGCGACGGGGAGACGCATCAGGGAATTTTTGATATATCCTATCTCTCGTCCATACCGAACATGACCATCATGGCACCGAAGAACAAGTGGGAACTCTCCGATATGATTAAGTTCGCCATCGATTTTCCGAGCCCGATTGCAGTGCGTTACCCGAGAGGGGAGGCATTCGATGAGCTGAAAGAGCTCCGGGCGCCGATTGAGTACGGAAAGAGCGAGATGCTCTATGAGGAGTCGCAGATTGCGCTTGTGGCATTCGGTGCGATGGTGAAGACAGCGCTGAAAGTGAGGGAGCGCTTGAAGGAATCCGGATATTCGTGTACAATTGTAAATGCGAGGTTTGCCAAACCGTTGGATGAGAAGATGCTGCTTCACCTGACAGAGCGCCACAAGCTCATTGTCACAATGGAGGAGAATGTCATTAGCGGAGGCTTCGGCATGCATGTGACAGAGTTCTATCAGGAGAGAGGTATCGATACAGAGATAATAAATATTGCGATACCGGATGATTATGTGGAACATGGAAATGTGGAGATCCTGCGAAAAGAGGTCGGAATCGACGTCGATACGGTCTGTCTTCGCACGATAGCCGTGTATGAGAAAATGTGTGAAAGGTTAGAGGAGAATTGAAAGAGCGTTTAGATGTACTGTTGGTAAACCGCGGCTTAGCACCGTCGCGGGAGAAGGCGAAAGCGATGATCATGGAGGGAAACGTCTTTGTCGACAAACAGAGGGAGGACAAGGCGGGAGCTGCCTTCGATGTGGAAGCGGAGATTGAAGTGCACGGCAACACCTTAAAATATGTGAGCCGCGGCGGATTAAAACTGGAGAAGGCGATGACGCATTTCGGAATCACCTTAGACGGAAAAATCTGTATGGACATCGGTGCCTCCACAGGAGGTTTTACGGACTGTATGCTGCAGAACGGTGCGGGCAAAGTCTACGCGGTGGACGTCGGTTACGGACAGTTTGCGTGGAAACTGCGCCAGGACGAGCGCGTGGTCTGCATGGAGAAGACGAACATCCGTTACGTCACACCGGAGGATATCGCGGACCGGCTCGATTTTGCGTCGGTGGACGTCTCCTTTATCTCGCTGACAAAGGTGTTAGGTCCTGCGTGGCAGCTGTTGAATGACGGGGGCGAGATGGTCTGCCTCATCAAACCACAGTTTGAGGCGGGAAGAGAAAAAGTCGGGAAAAAAGGCGTGGTGCGCGATAAGGCAGTCCACGAGGAAGTGATACAAAGAGTCATCGACTTTGCGGTGGAGACCGGTTTTGAAGTATTGAATTTGGAGTATTCCCCCATCAAAGGACCGGAGGGAAATATTGAGTATTTAGTTTATATCAGAAAATCAGCCCAGGGCAGAAGAGAGGAATCCGTAGATCTGCATGCAGTTGTGGAAGCGGCGCACGCAGAACTCGACAAATAGAGATGAAGCATTTTTTGGTGATTGTAAATTCTTTGAAAGACACAGATTTAAACTTGACGAAAAAAATGATTTCCTACATTGAAGAAAAAGGCGGAACAGCGAGCTATTTTGTGAGCACCGGCGAGGAGGCGGAACACGCGGCGCCGGGTGAGCATGATATTCCGGAGGAGACGGAGGGAGTCCTTGTCTTAGGCGGGGATGGAACCTTAATCCGCGCAGCGACAAAGTTAGTCAAGCGCAATCTGCCGATTATCGGAGTGAATCTTGGTACCCTCGGCTATCTCTGCGAGTTGGAGGAAGCCACTGTCTTTGACGCAATCGATCAGCTGATGGCGGACCGGTTTATGCTGGAGAAGCGGATGATGCTGAGCGGATACAGTATAAAAGAAGAGAGGGAGATTGCAAAAAACATTGCATTTAACGATGTAGTTATTCATAGGACGGGGGCACTCTCCGTCGTCAATTTGATTATCTATGTAAACGGGGAGTATCTGAATACATTCCACGCGGACGGAATCATTGTATCCACACCGACAGGTTCCACCGGCTACAACATGTCGGCGGGAGGGCCTATCGTGGACCCGAAAGCGCAGATGATACTGATTACGCCGATCAACGATCACAACCTGAATTCGCAGAGCATCGTGCTTGAGGCATCGGATGAGGTGGTCATCGAGATTGGAAAGAGACGTTCCCAGAAAGATGAGACCGTGGAAGTGAGTTTTGATGGCAACAACGCCCTGAAACTTGAGGTGGGCGATAAAATAGCGGTAAAGAAAGCGAAAGATACCGTAAAAATCTGTAAGCTAAGTAAACAGAGTTTTTTAGTCACCTTGCGAAAAAAGATGCAGATTTACAGTTCATAGTGTAGAAAGGTGTGAAGTCACAGGATGAAAACGAAGAGACAGGCTAAGATTTTGGAGTTAATTAAAAAGAATGAGATTGAGACGCAGGAAGAATTGTCCGATTATCTCGAGAAGGAAGGGTTCCAGGTCACACAGGCGACGGTGTCGAGGGATATCAGGGAACTCAAACTGACCAAGGTGGCAAAGAGCGGCGGAAGACAGAAATATGTTGCGTTGTCTGAGACAGCGGAGGATATGACGGAGAAATTCATCCATGTTTTTCAGACCGGATTCATCTCGATGGATATGGCGCAGAACATTTTAGTCATCAAGACTGTGTCTGGGATGGCGATGGCGGTTGCGGCGGCGTTAGACGCGATGCAGCTCCACGAGATTGTCGGCTGTATCGCGGGGGATGACACCATCATGTGCGCGGTGCGGAGCGTGGACGACACAGTCGCTATCATGGGACGGCTTCGTAAGATTGTTGAACAGTAAAAAACAAGGAGGACTAGAAGGGGAGGTTGCATGTTACAGAATCTTCATGTGAAAAATCTGGCTCTGATTGAGGAGTCGGAGGTTGAGTTTTCAGATGGACTCAATATTTTGTCCGGGGAGACCGGAGCCGGAAAATCCATTATCATCGGCTCCATCAATCTCGCACTCGGAGAGAAAGTGCAGAAGGAAATGCTGCGGGAAAATGCAGAGTACGCGCTGGTGGAGCTTGTTTTCCGGGTGGAGAATGAGAGCCAGATCAATCAGCTGAAAGAATTAGACGTCTACCCGGAGGATAATCTTGTCATTATCAGCCGCAAAATCAGCAGCGGGAGAAGTATTGCCAAAATCAATTCCGAGACGGTTCCGACCTCGAAAGTCAAAGAGGTGGCTTCCATCTTAATCGACATTCACGGACAGCACGAACATCAGTCCCTGCTCTCAAAGAAAAAGCATTTAGAGATTCTAGATGCCTACGCGAAGAGTGAACTCGCCCCTGAGAAAGAGGCGTTAGCGGAAGCCTACCATGCGTACCGCAGGATTGAGGCGGAATTGAAAGAGAATGTCATCGACGAGGAGGAGCGATTGCGCGAGGTCTCTTTTTTGGAGTATGAGATTAATGAGATTACCGAGGCGGATCTGCATGTTGGTGAGGATGAACAGTTAGAAAATGACTACAAACGCTTTTTAAATGGCAAAAAGATTATGGAGGCGCTAAACGGCGCCTATGATGCGACCGGAGGCAGGATGGACTCCGCGACAGAGCTGGTCGGACGCGCACTGCGGGAATTGAACAGTGCATCTTCCTTCGATGAGAAGGTCGGGGAATTTGAGCAGCAGCTTGCGGAGATTGATAATCTCTTAAATGACTTCAACCGTGAGATTTCAGATTACATTGAGGACACGGAGTTCGACGACGAGACATTTTATGCGATGGAGAAACGCTTAGATGAGCTCAATCACCTCAAGGCAAAATACGGACGCACCATAGAGGAAGTGCTGCAGGCGTTAGAAGAAAAGCAGCAGAAGATGGACAAGCTCAGAGATTATGATACCTACTTACAGCGATTGCAGGAGAACTACAAGGAGGCGGAGGAGGAGCTAAAGGGACGGTGTGAGGCGGTCTCGGCTATCCGCAGGCGTTATGCGACAGAGCTTGTCGCGGCAATCAGGCAGGCATTGATGGATTTAAATTTCTTAGACGTCTCCTTTGAGATGAAGTTTGGCGAGACGACGGATTACACGGCAAACGGCACGGATGATGCGGAATTTTTAATCTCCACCAACCCGGGGGAACCGGTGAAGCCGCTCGGAAAAGTGGCGTCCGGCGGAGAACTTTCCCGCATCATGTTAGCAATCAAGACAGTCCTCGCGGACAACGATGAGATAGAGACGCTGATTTTTGATGAGATTG
>CAZBUW010000007.1:0-33052 GCA_964495195.1 uncultured Roseburia sp. | reverse complement strand
TTGACAGCGGAATCAGCGGCAGGACGGCGCAGATGGTATCCGAGAAGATGAATGTCTTAGGAAAGCGTCATCAGGTCATCTGTATCACACATCTGCCGCAGATTGCGGCGATGGCGGACAGCCATTACCTCATTGAGAAGTCCGTCCAGAACAACACGACAATCTCGAACATCCGCTGGCTCTCCGAGATTGAGAGCATCGGAGAACTCGCCCGCATGATTGGCGGCGTGGAGATTACAGACACCGTGAGAGAGAGTGCGAAAGAGATGAAAGAGCTGGCACAACAGAAAAAGGCAGCGGTATAGATAGAAGAAAATGGGGCACATGCAAAATTTTTTGCATGTGCCCCATTTTTTTTAGCAAAAATTTGGAAAGATGTGTATGGCGGGAATCTGTTTGAAAATTGGAAAATGCAGCATACTAAAGGGAGATGAAAAAAAGAGAAAAAGAGAGTGCCGGCAGTGCGCCGGCGGGAAGGGGAATAAAGATGCGAAAAGTGTTTTGCTATGGGTTTATTGCATTGTGTATGACAGGGTTTGTCTGTGTTGGAATCCTTGCTGCGGTGACATTTGGACAGGCAATCCCGGATCGGATGTATGTCGCGGTGGGGAATGACATCGATTACGATTTCGGTGTTCCGGTCAGTGTCGTTTTAAAGGAGCAGGAGGCGGAGGTTTTTGAAAATATGTCGGAGACGGTGGCGGGCATCACGAAGGAGCAGCCGGTGAGCTACACGGTCATCTGCAAACTGTTCGGTGTGATTCCGGTCAAGGAAGTGGAAGTGACGCTGACGGAGGCGGAGGAAATCTACACCGGCGGATCGCCGATTGGCATCTATGTCAGGACGGACGGGGTGCTTATCATTGGGACAGGCGAGGTGACGGATTGCTCCGGCAGTGAGAAAAGCCCCGCTGAATATCTTGTGAAAGCGGGAGATTACATCGAGACCGTCAACGGGGAGGCGGTTTCCACAAAAGAAGAGTTAACTACAAAGATAAACCAATATGGCGCAGAGAAGGAAATCCTAGGAATTCGCAGGAATGATGAGCTGATTGAACTTACTGTTGAGCCGGTGCAGACGGCAGACGGAGAGTATAAACTCGGTATCTGGGTGCGCGATGACCTCGCGGGGGTCGGAACCCTGACTTTCTACACGGCGGATGGAGAGTATGGCGCCTTAGGGCATGCGGTCAGCGATGCCGATACCGGCGTGAAGATGGAAATCGAGGAGGGGAGCATTTACGGGACGCAGATTATCGGAATTCAAAAAGGGTTAGACGGAAATCCGGGAGAACTTTCCGGCGTCATCCACTATGGACAAAATGATTACCTTGGAACGGTAGACTGGAACCGCAGTGTGGGCATCCACGGAAAACTGGACGGCAACCGCAGTCTCATCGGGGAAGCATCCTGCTGTGAGGTCGCTTTCAAGCAGGACATCGAATGTGGAACGGCCTATATCATTTCCGGGGTGTCGGGGGAGAACCTCCCCTATGAGATTGAAATCGAACAGATCAATTATGACGAGGAAGCGACGAACAAAGGGATTCAGTTTGTCGTCACCGATGAGAAACTTCTCGCACAGACAGGTGGAATCGTGCAGGGAATGTCCGGCAGTCCGATTCTGCAGGATGGGCGCATCATCGGGGCAGTCACCCATGTCTTTATCAACGATCCGACGAGGGGGTACGGAATTTTTATTGAAAATATGATGAGGGATTGAGCAATGTAAAAAATGATACCTGCAGGAAGAGACCACTGTGGTTTTGACTGCTGTGTAAACAGTAAAATGCTTGCAAACCCCAAAAGGCTATGGTATGCTGAAAAAAACGTTTTAAATAAAAGATTGAAGATAAGACATAGACGAAGGGATGAAAATGGCAAAAGTAACGATTAAAGATGTGGCAAAGGAAGCGGGTGTTTCGATTGCAACGGTATCGAATGCGTTAAATGATGTAGATGTGTTGAACCCGGATACGAAAAAACGAGTCATGGATGCAGTGGAGAAACTCAAATACGTTCCGAATCTGAATGGAAGGTATTTGAAGGCAGGAAGCAGCAAAATGCTTGGATTTTTTACAAATAATATCAGCGGGCCGTATTTCTGTGGATTGATTGATGCCATGTGCCGTCAATGCAATCGGATGGGGTATGGGATGAATGTGTTCGTGACCCGTGACTCGCAGGTGATTATGGGCAATATTATGGGGCACAGAATTGATGGTGCTATTATTTTTGAAGACACTACGGTAAAAAAAGAACAGATAGAATTGATGGATGAAAAGGGGATAAAGGCAGTCTTTCTGGATAGAGAACTGCAAAAACAGCATATGTCCAGTATTTTGTTCAATTCTTTTCAGATGGGATATGAGGCGGCGAAGTATCTGATAAACCTTGGACACAAAAAGATAGGATTTATTGAGAGTGTCGATGATGTGTTTGACAGTTATCAGAGAAAACGCGGTTATATGGCGGCGCTTTCTGAATATGGTTTGCCAATAGAGGAAGAATTGATTTTGCAGGGAGCATTTGAAGAAGAGTATACCTACAATGCAATGAAGATGTTTGTAAGGTTTCATGCCAATAAAATGCCGGATGCATTTCTGGCAGGAAATGACCTGAGCGCCATAGGCTGCATTAAGGTTCTGGTAGAAGAAGGATACCGGGTGCCGGAGGATGTAAGTGTTATGGGCTTTGACGATATTGACATTGCGCAATATTTTACACCGACACTGACTACGGTGAAAAATCCCATTGCCCGGCAGGGGGTGGAAGCGGTGAATACATTAATCGGACTGATTGAAAGAAATGAAGAAGGAAGTATTCAGATGTTGGAAGGAAGTCTTGTAGTCAGGAATTCCTGTACTGTGAAGCATTAGAAGTTTTCATTAAGGACCTCCGCGGAAGAAGTATTCTATCCGCGGGGTTTTTTTAACTGCATATAAAAACGTTTTTAAGAGAAGAAAGATAAGATAGGTAGAAAATATATAAAAACATACAAAAAATGTATTGAAAAAGCAAAAATAATGTGCTATTATACAAATACAAATTAAAACGTTACAAAAACGAATCGGTGAAAAACATAGAAATGCAGCGTAAAAAAGCAAAAATAACGAAAAAAACGCTGTTTTTTCTAAGAAAGGAATTGAAACGTTTAAAAAGTGTGGGGTGAATTTATGGAGAAAAAGAAAAGGTCGTTTTGGAAAGATATGAAAAAGCAGGCGGGGCTTCAGGCTATGGTGTGGCCCGGAATTATTGCGATGATTGTCTTTTCCTATCTTCCGATTTATGGACTGGTAATTGCATTTAAGAATTATACGGTAATTGATACTTTGGAAAGTGCGAAATGGGTAGGTTTCGGTAATTTTATGATTGCGTTTAAGGATAAGTATTTCTGGGAGTCTGTAGGAAATACACTGGCAATCAGCTTTCTGAAACTTTTGATTGGTTTTACGCTGCCGATTATCCTGTCCATTATGATTTATGAAGCAAAGGACGGCATATTTAAAAGAGTAGTACAGACTATCTCTTACATGCCGCACTTCCTTTCCTGGATTGTTTTAGGCGGTATGTTGATTAACTGGATGTCGACCACCGGAATGTTCAATGAACTTCTGGTAGGAATAGGAGTTTTGAAGGAACCGAAGAACTTTCTTTTGGATGCGGATAAATATTGGGGTATTGCAGTGTTGTCGGATGTATGGAAAGAAGCCGGATGGGGAACTATTCTATATCTTGCTACCATGGCGGGGATTGATACTTCTTATTATGAAGCGGCAAGAATTGATGGAGCCAGCAGAATGCGTCAGATTATTTCGATTACACTTCCGCTTATGAAGAATATTATTTGCTTGAACTTCATTCTGACCGTAAGCTCGTTGCTGAAGTCAAATTTGGATCAAACGTTAGTTTTGATGAATGCACAGAACAGGTCTAAGGCAGAAGTAATTGATTCTTATGTATACCGCATGGGTATTACTCAGGGAGATTTCTCCTATGCGGCGGCGGTTGGACTTGGGGTTTCCATTGTGTCTGTGATTCTTTTGGTAACAGCAAATTATTTTACCAAAAAGGTCAATGAAGAATCGGTATTGTAGGAGGCAGGTATGAAAAAGCGAGAAGCAAAAATCAGTGAAAGCAAAGTTTTTGATATAGTAAATACCATTGTGCTGATACTTATGGCGGTAATCATCGTGATACCTATCTGGAACGTGGTAATATCCTCGTTTGCCAGTGGAAAAGCATTGGCTGAAGGCGGATTTGTATTCTGGCCAAAGGAATTATCCCTGGATAATTATAAGGCAGTATTGCGGGATTCCAGCATCTGGACCGCTTATCTGGTATCTATTGCAAAGACGGTGATTGGTGTAGTGACTCATGTGTTCTTCTGCTCTATGGTAGCATACGGATTGAGTAAAAGAGATTTAAGAGGAAGAAAGCTGTATACCGTGATGGGAGTCATTACCATGTTTTTCTCAGGCGGAATGATTCCTACTTATCTGGTTATGAAACAGTTGGGACTTATTAATAATTTTCTGGTATACATATTGCCTCAGCTATTCAGTTATTACGATGTCGTAATTTTGATGAACTTTTTCCGGCAAGTGCCATCCTCTTTGGAAGAGTCAGCTAAGATCGACGGTGCCGGGGTATGGCGTATTTTCCTGAAAATCATAATGCCTTTGTCAAAACCGGCATTGGCGACCATTGCATTATTTAATGGTGTGTTCCAGTGGAACGATTTTATGACGGCAAAACTTTATATTACAGACAAGATGTTATATCCGGTACAGATGAAATTGTATGAAATTATTGTACAGCAGCAGACCCAGAGCATGAATATGGGATCATATGTGGTAGATACCACAGCTAAAGGAGTGCAGCTGGCAACGATTGTAATTACAACAGTTCCAATTATTGTGATATATCCATTGCTGCAGAAGCATTTCGTATCCGGCATGATGTTAGGAGCGGTCAAAGAGTAACTGTCTATATCCGCAGAACAGGCGGTTTATGGAATATTAAGAAAAGCGTGCAAAAAGGCACGGCAAGGAGGAAAAAATGAGTAAGAGAAGGATGTTGAAACAGGGGGCGGCATTTACAATGGCAGCGGCAATGCTGGTAAGTGGATGCGGAACAAAAGAAGAGCAAAAAGAAGCAGTAAATACGGAAATAGAGTATGAACTGGACGAGAACACACCGGCGTGGAAGTTGGATAACAGCAAGGAAAAAACAGAACTCACCTGGTATGTAAATGCCGACTGGTGGAATACCGAGTGGGGAAATGATGTAGTAACCAGGAAAATGGAAGAAGACCTTAACGTGAAGATTAACTTCATCGTGGGAGATGACACAAAGCTGAATACTTATTTTGCCGGAGAAGATATGCCGGATTTAATCACAATTTTTGATTCATCCTCACAGGTGGCATTAAAGGCAGATTCCTGGGCATATCCATTGTATGAACTGGCAGACAAATACGACCCGTATTTTAGAAAAGTGGCTTCAGAAGAAACCATAAACTGGCTTAGCCTGGGAGATGGCAAGACCTATGGCTATGCGGATTATTCCAATACGGCACAGGACTATGAAAGCGGATTACTGTATGCAAAGACTGCATTTGTTATCCGTAAGGACATTTATGAAGCGTTGGGTGAACCATCTATGGGAACGCAGGAAGAATTCCTGAGTGTATTAGGAAAGATTAAAGAACAGTATCCTGATTTATATCCATTGGGATTCAATGCATTTACGACAGATGCCACCGGTTCCATGGGTGACGTGTTCCAGGACTTCATCGGTGTGCCGATTCAGAACGCAGACGGAACCTTCTACGATAGAAATATGGATGAAGATTATTTATCCTGGATTAAGACCTTCAATGAGGCATATCGTAACGGTTGCATCAGCGATGATAGCTTTGCGGATGATGGAACTGCATTTGAAGAAAAAATGAAATCCGGAAAATATGCCTGCATTATGATGGATGGAACACCACAGTGCTCTGGTTTCCTTACCACATGGATGACAGAGAATCCGGGCTGTGAATATATTGCGATTGACGGACCGCAGAGTACCGTTGGAAATGAGCCGACATTAAATCAGGCGGGTATCAGTGGATGGATGATTTCTTATATTACCAAATCCTGTAAGAACCCTGCAAAAGCAATTCAGATTTTCACTTATCTTCTGAGTGAAGAAGGACAGATTTTGACTACCTATGGTATCGAAAATGAGACCTACACAATTAATGCAGAAGGAAAATATGAACTTCTTCCGGAAGTAAAAGAAATGATGGAAAATGACAATGACCGTTACAAAAAGGAATATCGACTTGGCGAATTTATTTTCTTTGGTCATGACAAATACAAATCCTTAAGCGATGATGCATATCCGGAATCCATTAAGCAAATGCAGGAATGGGGAACAGGAAAACTGGTGCCACATTTCGTTCTGGAAAATACAGACCCGGATGTGGGAAGTGCAGAAGCACGTTCTTACAGTGCATTAAAAACAGAGTGGGTAACCGCCCTGACCAGCATGCTGCGTGCAACTGATGATGATGCATTTGACGAAGCGCTTGAAAGCTATAAGCAGTTCCGTGCAGATAATAACTGGGAAGACATTGTAAAAATCAAAGATGAAAAAATGCTTAAGAATGCAGAAAAATTGAATAAGTAGGAGGGAGAGCGGATGGAAGCAGTATGCTTTGTAAGTGATGAACAAAAGCAATTTGAGAAAAAAATGATTTCTTTTGCGGAAGATCGAAAAGCAGAAATGCAGTTGGTAAAAATATATCCTGAAGTAACCAAACAGACCATGAATGGGTTCGGTGGTGCTGCCACGGAGGCGGCAGCATACACCGTATCCAGAATGAGTCAAAAGACGAGAGAACAGGTGATGGAGCTTTATTTTGGAGAAACAGGAAATCGATATAACTTTTGCCGGACACATATTCAAAGCTGTGACTTCGCACTGGATAATTATGCGTATGTTACGAACCCGGAGGATATCGAGTTAAACACATTTTCTCTGGAACGCGACAAAAAGTATATTATTCCAATGATTCAGGGAGCGCTGGAAAAAAATAAAAATATCCGTTTTCTGGCGTCTCCTTGGAGTCCTCCTTCCTTCATGAAAAGCAATGGAGAGATGAATCATGGTGGAACACTGAAAAAAGAATTTTATCAGATGTGGGCTGACATGATGGCGAAGTATGCGGCAGAATATAAGAAGATGGGAATCTGTATAGATACCATGACTGTCCAGAATGAACCTAAGGCAGTGCAGACGTGGGATTCCTGTGTATACACCGGAGAAGAAGAAGGAGTATTTGCTTCACAGTATTTGCGCCCGGCGCTTGACAAGCAGGGGCTGTCAGAGGTCAAAATAGCAATCTGGGATCATAATAAGGATGTTCTGCTTGACCGTGCACAAGAAGCCTTTGCGGTAAAGGGAACAGAAAATGCCGTAAGCGCCATCGGGTTCCATTGGTATTCCGGGGATCATTTTGAAGAGGTTCAGGAAGTATTTGAACGTTTCCCGGAAAAAGAGCTTATTTTTACGGAAGGGTGTGTGGAGTATTCCAGATTTGAGAACAACAATCAGGTAAAAAATGCAGAGATGTACGCCCATGATATGATAGGGAATATTAATCATGGCATGAGCAGTTATCTGGATTGGAATCTGGTGCTGGATGAAAAGGGCGGACCGAATCATGTGGGAAATTACTGTGATGCACCTGTGATGTATCTGGAAAAGGAAGATAGACTGGATATTAAGCTTTCTTATTATTACATTGGACATTTTAGCCGTTTTGTGCAGAAAGGTGCAAAGCGTGTGCTGGTATCAAGATATACGGATGATATAGAAGCAGCAGGCTTTGTAAATCCTGATAAGAGCAGGGTGCTGGTGTTATTGAATCGGAAGAGTGAGGCTCAAAAGTTCCAGGTGTCGGAAAACGGAATGCTTTGCGATGTTGTTATGCAGCCCCATTGTATCATGACTCTCTGCTGGTAGAGGGATAGAGAGGATGATGGAATGTATAAAAGAATTAGAATTTTAGGAGTATGTGTTATCATGGCGTTGAGTGCATTGTGCGGCTGTGGACTTGCAGAAAAGGCAGACGGGCAGATTGGAGAAAAGGATTTTCTGAAAGTAAAAGAAGGAAAACTGGTAAATCAAAAGGGAAAAGAAGTGCAGCTTCACGGTGTAAATCTGGGTGGCTGGCTGATACAGGAAAGCTGGATGTGTCCGGTGAGCGGAGAAGATCGTAAATGGGCGAATCTGGATACACTAGAAGTGCTGGAAAGCCGTTTCGGGGAAGAAAAGACGCAGGAATTGCTGGAAACCTATCTGGATAACTGGATAACAGAATGGGATATTGAAAATATTGCAAATATGGGTTGTAATGTAGTACGGGTTCCGTTCTGGTATCGTAATTTTATGAAAGACACAGATGGCACGTGGATAACAGAAGATTTTGATGAGAATCCCGGCTTCAAGCGTCTGGATTGGATTGTGGAGACTGCCGGAAAATACGGACTCTATGTAATTCTGGATATGCATGGATGTCCCGGCGGTCAGAGTATGGACCATTGCTGTGGAACCTTAATGAAAAATGAACTGTACACTGATGTGACATGCCAGGAGACCATGCAAAAGCTTTGGACAGCGATTGCAGACAGATATAAGGATAATCCGGTGGTGGCTGCCTACGATATTATGAATGAACCGCAGAACAATAGCGGGTACGAAGGCGAGAACAGCTATGACCCATGGCAGGAAGAATCGTGGAAAATGTCGAATGAGATATATGACAAGATGATAAAGGAAATTCGCAAGGTAGACACAGAACATGTGATAACTGTAGAAGGCATTTGGCGTGTGTCAAATCTTCCGGAACCCACACAGGCAGGCTGGGAAAATGTGATGTATCAAACGCATTTGTATGACGATGATGCAGGGTTTGAAACATGGACAGACGACATGAAGCAGACCATGGAAAATTACGGCGTGGCAGGATACATTGGTGAGTTTCAGAATATGAATGGTCTGGAAATGTGTAATGAAAAGGAGATTAACTGGACCACTTGGTCTTACAAAGGGACAGATAATGATGTGGGAACATTCTTTTGGTATTTCGGCTATTTGGATAATGCAGATGTAGAGCAGGATTCTTTTGAAACAATCAAAGAGAAATGGGGAAATGTACTTCAAACGAATACAGAAGCATTCCGGGAAAAAACGAATGTGACAGACGCTATCAGAAAAGCAAATGAAATCATGGAATAAATGAATGAAAATCCGGCAAGTATCGAAATTTGATTTTGAAATTTTCATGGGATTGTGATATATTGGCTGCAGTGGGTATTTTATATGCTGAACACAGGTAGAATCGTAAGTAATCTCTAGGTTTGTAGAGATGAGTGAAACAGCAAAAAGCTGATAATTGCAGAAATGGGGATTTCACTATGAGAACATTGATTGTAATTGATATGCAGAAGGATTTTGTCGATGGAGCATTGGGGACGAAAGAGGCGCAGGCAATTGTATCGAATGTAAGAAAGAAGATTCAGGAGTATAGAAGCCGCGGAGAACAGATTATTTTTACAAGAGATACACATGCAAAGAATTATCTTGAGACCTACGAGGGGAGGCATTTGCCGGTCGTGCACTGCGTGGAGGGAACCGCAGGCTGGGAACTCGACCGGACATTGGAGGTAGAGCCGGGAAAGGATATCGTGATTAATAAGCCGACCTTCGGGTTTATGGGCTGGAATGAGTATTCTTTTGATGAGGTCGAGATTGTGGGACTGTGCACAGACATCTGTGTCGTATCGAATGCATTGATTCTTCGGGCTGTGAATCCGGAGATGGAGATTACCGTCGATGCAGCCTGCTGCGCCGGTGTCACTCCGGAGACGCACCGTGCAGCATTGGAAACCATGAAGATGTGTCAGATTAAAGTGGTTGGAGAATAACTCCTGATTTTCGCAGAAGAGAGAATCATAGATTACAGAAATACAAGCGGATGAGAGGTGATGACAGAGTTTCTTATATTGGATAGTGAAATTCTCATTAAAATGTGCTACAATGGAAAAGCATTTTTAAAAATTATAGCAATGGATGAGAAAAGGAAATACAGGATGGGACGACAATTTTGGATGAAAATAACGCATAACTGGTTCGTAAAATGTATTTGCGCAGGGATAGTGGCATTGGGAATACTATCCCTTTTTTCTGTGTTCTACTACAATCCGCCGATTCATGTGCCGTGTGAGTCGGGAGCGACGGACTACACGAGACAGGCGGAAGTCTTCTGGGCGAGGGGGACGGAGGGAATTGCAAGCGGAACCACAGACGAGAGCGGATATAACAATTCCTTTGCGAAAACAGAGGCAAAGATCTCCGTGCTTTTGATGGGGTCATCCCAGACCGAAGGGCTGTATGTCGACGAGGATAAAAATGTGGGGTATCGCCTGAACGAGATGTTTGCGGAGAACGGGGAGACGCGTTATGTGTACAATATCGGAATGTCTTCCCACAACTTCCTGCGGAACGTATCGAATCTCGAGACGGCGCTCTCGGTGTACCAGCCTGCGGAATATGTCGTGCTTGAGACGGACTATGTCGACTTTACAACGGAGGATGTGGATTTAGCGCTTCAGGATCAGATGGTGCCGCTTGCAAGTTACGAGGACGGATTTTTGTATCAGGTGCAAAAGATTCCGTACGCAAAGCTTTTGTATCAACAGTATAAAAACTATAAGGAAAACGATATTGAAACTACAGATATCGTTAAAACAGAGCAGGCGAATGCGGCTTTCAACACGCCTAAGGTGGAGGAACTGCTTATGTATATAAAAGAGAAGGCGGATGCCCACGGGGTGATGCCAATCATTTTTTATGTCCCGCATCTTGCACTCGGTGAGGATGGAACGCTGACGACGTCCGCCAACGCAGAAAAAGTCGCCTGCTTCAGTGATTTATGCAGTCAGAATGGAATCGTCTTTTTGGATATGACGGAGGATTTCGTGGAGGAATATACCGTCAATCACCGGATTGTCAGTGGTTTTTCAAACACGGCGGAGTGCTATGGGCATCTGAATCGTTACGGGCATGAACTGATTGCAGAAAAAATATATCGAGAGATTGAGAGAGGACAATAAGTATGACATTTGCAAGTGTTCCGTTTCTCGTTTTCTTTGCGGTAATATTGCTGCTGCTTGCGGCGATTGACCGTGCGGCGGGCGAGAATGAACTGCATTACCGTAAAATATCACATGTGGTATTGCTGGTGGGAAGTTACTTTTTCTATGGCTGGTGGAATGCAAAATTCTGCTTCCTTTTGGCGTTTGTGACTGTGGTCTCCTACGGGATGGCGCTCGGCATGGAAAAGAGTACCCGGCATAAGAGACTCTGGCTTGCGGCCGGGGTGAGCATTCCGCTTCTTGTGCTGGGCTATTTCAAATATTACAATTTTTTCGTGGATTCCTTCTGCGGGGCGTTCGGTGTGAAAAACACGCTGGCAATCGAAGTGATTCTGCCGGTGGGAATCTCGTTCTACACATTTCAGGCGATGAGTTATCTCATCGACGTGTACCGGGGAGAACTCTCGGCGCGCACCAATTTTATTCACTATGCGCTCTATATTTCCTTTTTCCCGCAGCTGGTGGCAGGACCGATTGTGAAGGCGAAAGAGTTCCTGCCGCAGCTTGAGGAGACGAGAAAAATTACGTTGAAGCGCCTTGAGACGGGAGTGCAGGTCTTTTTGTTCGGATTGTTTAAAAAGATTGTCATTGCGGACAATCTCTCCGTCTTCGTGGACGATGTCTACCGCGTGCCGTCTGCCTACAGCACGGTCACGGTATGGCTGGCGGTGTTGTCCTACTCGATTCAGATATACTGTGACTTTTCCGGTTATTCGGATATGGCGGTGGGATGTGCTGGATGCATGGGCTACGATCTGCCACGCAATTTTAATCTGCCGTATCTGTCTAAAAATGTGAGTGAGTTCTGGAAGAGATGGCACATCAGTCTTTCGTCCTGGCTGCAGCAGTACCTTTACATTCCGCTCGGCGGCAACCGCAAGGGACAGTTTATGACCTACCGCAATCTGTTTCTCACGATGGTGCTCGGCGGATTGTGGCACGGGGCGGACTGGACGTTCGTGGTATGGGGCGCTATGCACGGAGCGGCCCTCTGTATCCACAAGTCCTTCCGCAGGATGGTGCCGAAAAAGGAAAAGCAGAGCACGGCTGCTGTGGTGCTGTCTGTTGCACTTACAACTATATTCGTAAGTGTGTGTTGGGTGTTTTTTCGCGCGGCGGATTTTGCGAATGCACTTGCCGTGCTTCGTGCGCTCGTGCCGGGGCAGGTGGGAATCCTAAAAATATTTCCGTTTTGTGTCGTCTCTGTTCTGGTACTCGCCGTCGCTTCCGCGGCTGCGGTTGTACGCAGTAAGAGGGAGGGGCAAACGCGCGTGGAGGGATTCTATCCGGTGTTTGATCTGACGAAATTTTATGGTCTGGTAATCTTTTGGACGGTGGTCGGACTGATTCTCGGTCTGGGCTATGTGGAGGGAAGTCCCTTCATCTACTTCGCATTCTGACGGACAGGCGGGAAAAATGCTGTATAAATTTGTTAGCGACTTTGTTCGACAAATTGTCGTGCTGTAATTGGGTATTATCTGATAAACGTGATGATTGTAATTGGAAAAGCGCGTTTCTCATAGTTTAAGAAAGGAAATGGTAGTAACATGCAGAAATTAAGTGTTGCAATCGCGGATGATAATGAGCGAATGTTGAGATTGCTGGGAGATATTATCGAAAGCGATGATGAATTGTGTGTAGTAGGGACAGCAAAAGATGGGGAAGAAGCGTACAATGTGATAAAGACAAAGGAACCGGATGTCGTATTGTTGGATATTGTCATGCCGACACTGGATGGATTGGGAGTGTTAGACAGAGTCAATCACGATAAGACAATCAAAAAACATCCGATGTTTATCATGATCAGTGCCATCGGACAGGAGAAAATTACCGAGGACGCCTTTGATTTAGGCGCGGACTACTATATTATGAAACCTTTTGACAACGACATGGTAATCAACCGCATCAAGCACGTGCGCAACCGCAGGAGTATCGGGCAGACGGAGCAGCGCAAAGTCAACGCATACGAGAAAGCGGAGACCGCGGAGCCGAAGAATCTGGAGGCGGATGTAACGGAAATTATACATGAGATTGGTGTGCCGGCGCACATCAAAGGCTACCAGTACTTAAGAGATGCCATCATCATGTCGGTAAAGGATATGGAGATGTTAAATTCCATCACCAAGATTTTATATCCGACAATTGCGAAAAAGTATCAGACTACGCCGAGCAGAGTGGAGCGTGCAATCCGCCATGCGATTGAGGTGGCGTGGAGCAGAGGAAAGATGGATACCATCGACGAGATGTTCGGCTACACCATCCACAACGGAAAAGGCAAGCCTACAAACTCGGAGTTCATCGCTCTGATTACCGACCGCATCCGCTTGGAATACAAGATGTATGACTAGTTGTTTTTCTTTCCATATGAAGGAAAATGAGATATAATAAAAGGGAAGCAAAAGAAGTTTTGACGGGAGGTTTTTAGGATGAAAAAAATACTATTTGCAGCTTCTGAAGCAATTCCCTTTATAAAAACAGGTGGTTTAGCAGATGTCGCGGGGAGTCTGCCGCAGTACTTCGACAGGGAGGAGTTCGACGTGCGGATTATTCTTCCGAGATATCTGTGCATGGAGGATTCCCTGCGGAAAAATATGAAATTCCGCTGTCATTTTTACGTGAATCTCGGCTGGAGAAAACAGTATGCGGGAATTTTCGAGACAGTCTGTCAGGGAATCACATATTATTTTATCGACAATGAATATTATTTTGCCGGAGACCAGCCGTATCACAATCTGCATGAGGACGTGGAAAAATTTGCCTATTTTTCCAAGGCGGTGCTGGAGGCACTTCCGTATCTGGACTTCTGCCCGGATATCATCCACTGTCACGACTGGCAGACGGGACTGATCCCGGTATTTTTGCGGACGGTCTACGGTGGTGAGAATTATTATGCCGGAATGAAGACCGTCTTTTCAATTCACAATATGAAGTTTCAGGGGAGATGGAAACTTCAGGCAATCATGGATATCACGGGGCTGCCGAAGCAGATTTTTGTACCGGACTGCTTAGAGTCCTACGGGGAGGCGAACTACTTAAAAGGAGGCGTCGTCTACGCGGATGCCGTGACAACGGTAAGCCCGACTTATGCCTATGAGATTACGACCCAGCAGGGCGGAGAGGGATTAGACGGTCTGATGCGCCAGATGGATTACAAGCTGTATGGCATCTTAAACGGAATCGACACCAGAGTCTACGACCCGAAGACGGATCCGGTTCTGACAAGGAATTTTGACAGTACTTCCTTTTGGGAGGAGAAGGCGGAGAACAAGCGGGCGCTGCAGAGAGAGATGGAACTTGAGGAGAATGGGGACGTCATGCTGATCGGCATTGTGTCCCGCATGACAAGTCAGAAAGGATTCGATCTGATCGCCTACATTATGGATGAACTCATGGAGCAGGAGCGGGTTCAGCTTGTCGTGCTAGGAACCGGGGAGGAGCAGTATGAGAATATGTTCCGCTATTTTGAACAGAAGTATCCGAAGCGCATCAGGGCGAACATTTTCTACTCGGAGGATGTGGCGCACCGCATCTATGCCTCCTGTGATGCGTTTTTGATGCCGTCGCAGTTTGAACCCTGCGGTCTGAGCCAGATGATGAGCATGCGTTACGGAACAATCCCGATCGTCCGGGAGACGGGCGGACTGAAAGATACGGTCGAGCCATATAACGAGTACGAACACACCGGAACCGGTTTCTCGTTCTGCAACTACAATGCACATGAGATGCTCGGTATTATCCGTTATGCAATCGCTGTCTATCAGACGAAGAAGAAGGAGTGGGAAGGGCTGATGCGGCGCGCCATGCAGCAGGACTACTCCTGGGAGGCATCTGTGGCATGCTATGTGAGACTGTATCAGAGTCTGCTCGACGATTAGCAGCAGGAGAGTTCATTTGTCTCTCTGGAATAATAATATGCATGGTCGGAGAGGATTTCATCGGCGGCAAGCTGGGTGGAATTCACCTCCTCCACCATGTGGCTTAATTCATCGGCAGCAGTCCCTTCTGTCACCGGCAGGATCAACACCTCATGAATGCTGCTCGGCAGAATATAGAGGTCTGCACCGAGCTTTTCGGAAAAGTCCGCAAGGAGATTTTGGTACAGAATGCAGGAGGAACCGTGAAGCTTGTGCGAGTTGGAGAGGACATACATCGGATAGGCAGCGGGAAGTTCTTCCATGGGTGGAAAGGGTGCATCCATCTGGCGGAAAAGTTCTGCTAAGACCGAGGACATACTCCGGATCTCAAAGGGGAGCAGTGCGGGCGTGTTTTTGCAGGCGAGCGGGAACAGGTCCTCCTTTTGAATTCCCCAGTAGCTGAGGTGATGGTCGCGGATTAAGATGGTGGCGGTTCCTCTCTCCGTTGCCTCCACCAGACAGCAGAAGACGATGGCAAGGTCTAAGTACTCGTAGTGGGGAACATGCTGCAGCAGGGCGTTATTCTTTTTGTAATTGACAAGTTTATAGATGATTTTGTGCTGAACTTCCTCGTATCTGGTAAAAAAGGAGACGTCGATATTTTTGGTGGGACGGTTCTCTTTATATACCGTCAGGATGTCGGAGTAGATGTCCTCGAGGGACCTTCCCGAAAGATACTGGTCGTAGTAAGAATTCAGATAGATGGTGGGAGAAATATTGAATCCTTTTTCTGCGATTGTGATGCCGTTTAAGTGCGTGTCATTGTTCTTGGCGATATCCTGCAGAGAGATGCTGACATTGCTGCCAAGCTTTAACGTAAGTGCAGATTGAATGTTAGACTGAAACTCCTGATAGTTCATGCTGACCTCCATAAAAAATGGGGGAAATGCCGTCTCAGGCTCTATTCGGAATGTACACAGAAAATCGTGTAAATTTAATGTAGCATGAATGAGGGAGATTGGCAAGAAAAAAAATTTGTTTTTTTTTAAAAAAGTGTTTGCAATTTTGTGAAAATAATATATAATAATCTAGCGTGATGTTTGTCATTACGACAAGGAATAATAGATTATGCCGATATGGCTCAGTTGGTAGAGCAACGCATTCGTAATGCGTGGGTCAGGGGTTCGAGTCCCCTTATCGGCTTTATAGCGGGACTTACGGACAACAGTGTCAATAAGAACCCGCTATATTATTCATAGGAGGACAAATATATGAAGAAGAAATTGATTAGCATGCTTTTAGTAGCATCAATGGCTGCAACTTTGTTGGTTGGATGCGGTTCTTCAGACGCTCCGGCTGAGGACGACAACAATGCAGACACAACAGAAGAGGCAGGCGCTGGTTCTTCAGATGAGGGAACAGCAGATCAGGCGACAAACTCTGATGACAAGATTGCTATGATTACAGATTCAGGCGATATCACAGATGAGTCGTTCAACCAGATCACTTATGAGACATGTGTCGCATATGGTGAGGAAAATGGAATTGAAGTTGAGTATTACAAACCGGCAGATGATACAGACGAAGAGCGTATCAACTCCATCGATCTGGCAATCTCTGAGGGTGCAACAGTAGTCGTAATGCCAGGTTACTTATTTGGACCGGCTATCGCAGAGGAGCAGGATGTTTATCCGGACGTTACATTCATTGCAGTTGACGTAACAGAGGGAGATATCGTAAATCTTTCCGGCGAGGCTGTAGCACTTGGTTCTAACGTATATGTATGTTCTTTCCAGGAAGAGCAGGCAGGTTACCTTGCTGGATACGCAGCAGTAAAAGACGGTTATACAGACCTTGGTTTCTTAGGCGGTATCGCAGTACCTGCAGTTATCCGTTACGGATACGGATACATTCAGGGTATCGATGCAGCTGCTGAGGAGATGGGCGTTGATGTAAATGTAAAATATTACTACGGCGGACAGTTCTACGGTGATGACGCGATTACAGCCCGTATGGAAGGCTGGTACGCTGACGGAACAGAAGTTGTATTCGCTTGCGGCGGCGGTATTTACACATCCGCAGTTGATGCAGCTGCTGAGCATGACGGAAAAGTAATCGGTGTGGACGTTGACCAGAAACCTATCATCGGTGACAGCTGTATCACATCCGCTATGAAGGGTCTTGGTTCCGCAGTCACAAGTGCATTAGATGCATATTTTGACGGAAACTGGGCTTCTATCGGCGGAAAATCTGAGCAGCTTGGTCTGACACAGGGAGACTACATCGGACTTCCTACCGATGCGGATTCCTGGGGATTTGCAACATTCACAACAGATGAGTATGAGACTGTTTTAGGCGGAATCAAAGATGGTTCTATCGAAGTATCTAACGATACAGAGAACAAGCCGGAAGTTGGATCTCATGTTACTGTAACATACATCGAGTAATGTTGTTTTCAAAAAAAAGGGAAGAGATGTATTCTCTCCCTTTTTTTTTGCCATAGAAAATGTTATACTTAAAAGAAAATCATATGAAGAGGAAAAGAAACCATGGAAAATGATTACATTATTGAGATGTTAAACATCACAAAAGAATTTCCGGGAATCAAGGCTAATGATAATATTACCTTGCAGTTGAGAAGAGGGGAGATTCATGCGCTGCTCGGTGAGAACGGTGCGGGCAAATCTACCTTGATGAGCATTTTGTTCGGACTGTATCAGCCGACTTCCGGAATCATCAAAAAGGATGGAAAGGAAGTTCGGATTAATACCCCGAACGATGCCAATGCTTTAAATATCGGTATGGTGCATCAGCACTTTAAGCTGGTGGAATGTTTTTCTGTATTAGATAATATTATCCTTGGTGTTGAGCCTACCAGAAATGGCGGCTTTCTGGAGAAGAAGGGCGCGAGAGCGAGAGTGATGGAACTGAGCGATAAGTACGGTTTGATGGTCGATCCGGACGCGCTCATTTCAGATATTACGGTAGGTATGCAGCAAAGAACCGAGATTCTTAAGATGTTATATCGTGATAATGAGGTACTGATTTTCGATGAGCCGACGGCAGTACTCACTCCGCAGGAGATTGAGGAACTGATGAAGATTATGAAAAATCTTGCAAAAGAGGGAAAATCAATCCTGTTTATCACACACAAGCTCAATGAGATTATGGAGGTTGCGGATCGATGCACGATTCTCCGCAAGGGAAAATATATCGGCACCGTCGATGTGAAAGACACCACCAAGGAAGAACTTTCCCGCATGATGGTTGGAAGAAATGTCAGCTTTTCAGTGGACAAGCAGCCTGCAAAGCCGGGTGAGACCGTACTTAAAGTAGAGCATATGACAGTACCGAGCAAGTCGCATTCCAACAATGCGGTAAAAGATATCTCCTTCAATGTGCGCAAGGGTGAGATTGTATGTATCGCGGGAATCGACGGAAACGGTCAGAGCGAATTCGTACAGGGGCTGACAGGTCTTGAGAAGATGAGCAGCGGCACGATTGTTTTCAATGGAAAAGATATCACTAAGTCATCAATCCGTGAGAAATCCAAACTCGGTATGAGCCACATTCCGGAGGACAGACATAAGCATGGACTAGTCTTAGATTATTCCTTAGAGCAGAATATGGTGCTGCAGCGCTACTGGGAGCCTGAGTTTGAGAAAGCCGGCTTTATCAAATCGAGAGCTGTCCGCAAATACGCGGAGAAATTGATTGAGCAGTATGATGTCCGCAGCGGGCAGGGACCGGTGACAATCACGAGAAGTATGTCCGGCGGTAACCAGCAGAAAGCGATTATCGCAAGAGAGATTGACAAGAATCCGGAACTCCTCGTGGCAGTACAGCCGACCCGAGGTCTTGATGTCGGAGCCATTGAGTACATTCACAAACAGCTTGTGGCACAGAGAGACAGCGGAAAAGCAGTCCTGCTTGTCTCGCTGGAGTTAGACGAGGTCATGGATGTATCCGACCGTATTCTTGTCATGTACGAGGGAGAACTGGTAGGTCAGCTTGATCCGAAGCAGATTACGGTAGAGGAACTCGGTCTTTATATGGCGGGCGCAAAGAGAGATGAAGTGCCTGCCGAAGTGTAGGGATAGAAGATAGAGAAAGGAAAGGTTGAGAATAAAATGAACGAAAAGAAAAAAGATGTCCTCCTGTCTATCGGTGCTTCTCTTCTTTGTATCGTGATTGGACTTTTGGTTGGACTGATTATTCTGTGTTGTATTAATTCTGAAAATGCATGGGACGGATTTGTCCGGATTATCAAAGGCGGTTTCTATCTGAAGCCAAAGGGAATCGGAAGCGAGATTTCACAGGCGGCGCCGTTGATCATGACTGGTCTTTCGGTAGCGTTTGCCTTTAAGACAGGACTTTTTAACATCGGTGCCGCGGGACAGTACACGGTGGGTGTGTTCGGAGCTTTATACTTTGCAATCATTCTGCATATGCCTTGGTATGTGTGCCTTCTGGCAGCTATGGTATGCGGTGCAATCTGGGGTGCAGTTCCGGGATTCTTCAAAGCATATTTTAATGTGAATGAGGTTATCACTTCCATCATGTTTAACTGGATTGGATTGTATCTGGTGAACGAGCTGATGTACAGTACAGTGAAGGGGATGTACGATCAGAAGACCACGAGAACCTACAAGCTGAGTTCTGTGTCACCTGCCTCTGTCATTCCGGATATGGGATTGAACAGTATTTTCAGGACGACATCCACCACAATTGCCATCTTTATCGCAGTGATTATTGCAATCCTGATGTATGTTGTTTTAAATAAAACTACATTTGGTTATGAATTAAAGGCGTGCGGATTTAATAAAGATGCGGCAAAATATGCCGGAATCAATGAGAAGCGCAACATTGTGCTGTCCATGATGATCTCTGGTGCACTCGCCGGTGTCGGTGCAGGTCTTTACTATCTGTCCGGTGCGGCTGAGTGGAATCCTCAGGTCGCAACGGCACTGCCGGCAATCGGATTCAACGGTATTCCGGTGGCGTTGCTCGCACTCAGCAACCCGATCGGAGTTGTGTTCGCGGCGCTTTTCGTGGCACATATCTCCGTGGGAGGCGGTTATCTTCCGACGAAATATTTCCAGCCGGAGATTGCAGATTTCATCGTGGCGGTCATCATTTATCTCTGTGCGTTTGTAATGCTCTTTAAGGGTGTTGTAATCAACATGATGCAGAAGAGACACAAGAAGGCTGAAGCGGTTCAAAAAGAAGGAAAGGAGGAGACGAAATAATGTTTTTGCTGATTAAATTTACCCTGTTGTATGCGGTGGTATTAATGTTAGTTGCACTTGGCGGTATGTTTTCAGAGCGAAGCGGTGTAATCAATATCGCGCTCGAAGGTATCATGTCCATCGGTGGATTGGCAGGAGTTTTCGTCCTCTCCCTGTGTGGAGGTTCAATGCCTGCTCCGGCAATCGTGGCACTCTCCATTTTGGCAAGTGCGGTTGCAGGTATGCTTTACTCCCTGCTGCTCGGTTTCTCCGCCATCACGTTGAAGGCGGATCAGACCATCGGCGGAACGGCGCTCAACATGATGGCGACAGCAATCGCAATCATCGTTGTAAAAGCGTTCAACAATGCGTCTGCCTCCGGGAACGGGGCGGCTTCCGCAAAGCTGACGTACGAGAATGCGGCGTTTATCTATAAGATAGGACCTTTTACCATCAATATCTTTTTGATTATCGGAATCATTCTTCTGGTGTGCAGTTATGTCTTTTTATTCAAGACGAAATGGGGACTTCGTCTCCGCTCCTGTGGAGAACATCCGCAGGCGGCTGACTCTGTCGGTATCAATGTATACCAGTGGAGATACACCGGTGTCATGATTTCAGGAGTGCTCGGCGGAATCGGTGGATTTGCTTACATCGTACCTTCCGTTACGACATGGAACTTCGAGGTCGGAGTGGCGGGTGCAGGTTTCCTCGCCCTCGCCGTTATGATTTTTGGACAGTGGAAACCGTACCGGATTGCGGGAGCGGCAGTCTTCTTTGCTGTGTTCCGTTCCCTTGCGAACATAGCAGATTCTACAGCCCTTGCAAACCTCGGACTGTCGAAGAACATTTACAGTATGATGCCGTTTATCGCATCAATGATTATCCTTGCATTCACGTCTAAGAATTCTCAGGCGCCGAAGGCAGAGGGTATCCCTTACGATAAGGGAATGAGATAAGAATAGGAGTGGGAAGATGGAAATTGAGACAATTGTGAGAGAGGCGTTGAGAATGCGTGAGAACTCTTATGTCCCGTATTCCCATTTTCATGTCGGTGCAGCGCTTTTGACGCAGGACGGAAAAGTGTATACGGGATGCAATATCGAGAATGCATCCTACACGCCGACCAACTGTGCAGAGCGCACCGCCTTTTTCAAAGCGGTCAGCGAGGGGGAGCGAAAATTCGCCGCCATCGCGATTGCAGGCGGACCGGAGGGCGCAGACGAGTTAGATTACTGCCCGCCATGCGGAGTGTGCCGTCAGGTGATGATGGAATTTTGTGATTACGAGACATTTCAGGTTATTCTTGTGAAATCGGAGGAAGAATACAAAATTTTTTCACTGAAGGAGATTCTTCCTCTCGGCTTTGGGCCAAAAGATTTGGATAATTAGAGATGGCAATTGCGAAACTCTGTCTTTTCTTGTCCGCTGCACAACACAGACCATACCTCGCAGGGCACGCGTCTGCTACTTGTCGCTCGTAGCGGTACATAAGGTGCCAAAATACGGCACCTAAGTACCGACGGCTCCAAAGTACCCTGCGACGCTATGTCTATATTGTACAGCGAACATTAAAAATCAAGAGTTTCACAATTATCTGATATTTGAGAAAGGAAAGGAGAATTTAAAATGATTGATACAAAATATTTTGACCACACGATTTTAAAAGCGCAGGCGACGGAGGAACAGGTTGCAAAAATCTGTGAGGAAGCGCTTGCAAACAATTTTGCATCTGTCTGTGTCAACCAGTACTACACGAAATTTGTAGCTGAGAAATTAAAGGGGTCTGATGTGAAGGTATGTACCGTAGTCGGATTCCCGCTTGGTATGTCGGACACAAGGGTGAAGGCGTTCGAGACAAAGGCTGCCATTGAGGACGGGGCGACTGAGGTCGATATGGTCATCAATGTGGGTGCATTAAAAGATAAGAAATACGATTATGTTTTAAACGATATCAAGACATTAAAAGAGGTGTGTGGAAAAGACATCGTTCTCAAGGTTATCATCGAGACATGCCTTTTGACGGACGAGGAGAAAGTGAAAGCGTGCGAATTATCGAAGGAGGCGGGAGCTGATTTTGTAAAGACTTCCACAGGCTTTTCTACAGGCGGCGCAAAAGCAGAAGACGTTGCATTGATGAGAAAGACTGTTGGAGACGATATGGGAGTGAAAGCATCCGGCGGTATTCATACTGCTGAGGAGGCACAGGCCATGATTGATGCGGGCGCAAGCCGTCTCGGAACAAGTGCGACACTTACGATTATCGGAAAATAACAAAAGAGGAAGAGAGCATGGACGATACAATCTTAATCGGAATCGCAGGCGGAACAGGAAGCGGTAAGACGACATTAGCGGATAAGCTGGTGGACAATTTCGGAAAAAATGAGGTCAGCATTTTGCGTCATGACAATTACTACAAACGTCATGATGAGATGTGCTACGAAGAGAGGTCAAAGCTCAATTACGACCATCCGGATGCGTTTGATACCGACCTGCTCTGTGAACACTTGCTGCTTTTGAAAGAGGGCAAGTCAATTGAGATGCCGGTTTACGATTATTCGATTCACAACCGTTCCGACGAGACGATTCTCGTGGAACCGGCACCGGTCATCGTGTTGGAGGGGATTCTGATTTTTTCGGATTCTGAACTCTGTAACCTGATGGATATCAAGGTGTTTGTAGATACGGATGCGGATGTGCGAATTCTGCGCAGAATCGTGCGCGATGTCAAGGAGCGCGGACGTTCTCTCGACAGCGTCATCAGTCAGTATCTGACCACCGTAAAGCCGATGCATGAACAGTTTGTGGAACCGAGCAAGCGTCGCGCTGATATCATTATCCCTGAGGGCGGAGAGAATGTGGTAGCCCTCGATATGCTGATTCAGCGGGTGCGCAAACATTTGAGTGAAGAATAGAAAAAGAGACATATCTTTTTGAAAAGGTATGTCTCTTTTTTTGATGGTGCACAAGTAATGGGGAGATTATTTGAGGTGCGGCAGGACGGTGCGCGCCATCTCTTGGTAGGCGGCAGCACTTGGATGCAGATGGTCGCCGCTGTCAAACCCCTCGCGGAATGCAGTTGGAAAGGCAGCATCGCGCAGAGCGGCATCAAAGTCGATACAACCGTCCGCCTCCGCAGTGTTCCGTATCCAGTCGTTGAATTCCTGGCGCATCTTTTCGCGGAACGGGGCGTAGGTGCGCCAGCCGTGAATCGGGAGCAGCGTTCCGAGCAGAACGCGGTAACCATAGCTTTTCGCCCGTTCAATATACCAGCGGATGCCGTCCGTCATCTCCTCCACGGTAGGCAGATCGCTCATTGGGCGGAATTGATTGACTTCCACACCGACCGGATGAATGATGTCGTTGATTCCCTGCTGGATGATGACCGTATCTGCGCCCGCAGTCGGCACTTCGTGCTCGAAGCGGTTTGTACCCTTCAGACCGTAGGAATCGTAGGTCAGACAGTCGTATTGCCTCAGAATGCGGGAGCCGCTGGTTGCACGGCGGATGACGGAGATGTCGGCAATGCCCTGTTCTTTTAAAAGCAGGGAGAGGTAATCCGGCCAATCCTGCGCGGTGATGGAATCTCCGTAGCAGATGACAGAACGATTTGCACTCGTAGTTAAAATGTCGATGTTGCTCAAAAAATAGAACCAGTTCGTCGTCTTTGCGTCATTGACAGGAATTTCTCCGGCGGTTGTACAGTCTCCGACTGCGTAGCAGGCGTGTGACAGAGGTCCCGTGATGTAGACACCGGACTGCATCTGGGTAAAACCGGCGAGGTAAAAGCTTACGGCAAGTTGTTCGCCGGCCTCTACCGCAAAGGGAATCTCATCGCTTGTGACGGTCGCGCCGGGGGCAATGGTAACCTCTTTTTTGCCGTCGAAGGAGATGGACGCAAGCGTCTCTGTCTCGATGGGGCAGGAGAGAACAGGTTTGTCAAAGATGCTCTCCGCGGAGGATGCCACGGTTGCCGCTGAGATGGTAACCGGCTCCGTGCCACAGTAATTGTCGAAGGTGAAGCGCAGGGCGGCACCGGAGAACGGTGCGTACACCGGGTAGCGCAGGGTGATATTTTTTGCATAACTTTCAGGGTGGTGTGTGACGATTGATACTGCATTTCCCCACATTGCAACCCATTTATCTTGATTCATAACAGACCTCCATGTTTCATTTCTAAGAACGCAGCTATTCGAGCCACCTTGAGAATTTAGTAAACATCTTCTTTCGCATAAATGCAGAGAATATGTTTACTAAATTCTCAGGGGTTCTGAATAGCTACAAAAAACAACGTTATCATCATACTGTAACCGTTCAGCCCGCGCCATTCGCAAAGACGCCTCCGGCGATACGCTATGGCTGAACTGTTACATCATACTCTATAATGAATCGGAAAACAAGAGAAAAATAGGTTGTCCTTTTGCATGGGAATTGGTATAATAATCTCGTTATTGCAAGACAGAAGTAATAGGAGAGTGGAAGAGATGAGTGACAAGAAACAGCAGACAACCGGTTTGAAACTGCCGGTGGATAAGCAGTATATTCTTTTGGGCGGGGTGGTTTTAGCAGCCCTTATTGTAATTTTAGTCAGTGTGCTGGCGTTGAAGGTTCCGGTGGTACCGACGTGCGTTATTCTGCTGCTTGAGGCCGGAATTGCAGCATGTTTAGACAACGAGCCAATCTGGCTGCACGGGGCAGTGCTTTTAATTGAAATTATCGCAGGAATCCTCGCGAAGCAGATTGTCTTTATGATTTTAATTTGTCTGGTTTATGTGGTGGCGATTTTTGCACTGAAATATTGGAAAGAGAGATAGAAACTAAAAAGGACTCTGGGCAGCGGACGTGTCTGCGGCGGGTCCTTTTTATGATATAGGAAATTCCTATATCATAAAAAGTCCTGCCGGGCGGGATGCGAAGCGAGGACTTCTTCGACAGCCGGTACGAAAATCCGTGCCGGCTGTTTGGAGACGCAGATGACGTGTCCGTGCCAGACGGAATTTGGGTAATTATTGTGTCTTTGTCTGATATTTATACTTTTTCTCAGGAAAAATAAGGAAAAACAGCGCAAAAAAGGAGCCATTTGGGTAAATATGAAATTTTTTCGCGATTTTACCCAAAAACAAGGAAAATCTTGGGTAAATAGCAAGAAAAAATCGATATTTACCCAAATGGTTCTTTTAAAATGGAAGATACCGCTGCGCGGGCTTGTACGCTTTATTATAATTAAGAAATGGAGAGAAAATGAGGATACTGATTTTTAGTTCCAGAGAAATCTGCTATTTTTCCAGCAATTTTTTCGCGGTGCAGATGGGGCAGGCGTTTGAGGAACTGGGAAATGAGGTGGAGGTCTGCGAACTTGCAAAAGAGGATGACTTAGACGAGAAATTGACGCACTATCTGGGGCGAAGCTATGACCTCATTCTGGATTTCAATTCGCTGTTGCCACGCATGGCGCTCGACGATGGCAGCCTTTTTGTGAATCACTTAAACGGTCCGTTCTACAACTGGATTTTAGATCACCCGCTGTTTCACCATGTGGCGCTCGAGGCTCAGATTGCTGATTCCCATGCCATTTTTCTGGATGAGGCGCAGCGGGATTATGTGACAGATTATTACCCGATGGTAAAAGAGAACCTCTTTCTTCCGCTGGCGGCGACGGAGAGTTTCATTCCGGTGGAGAAGGAGAGGGAGGCGCAGATTTTTTTCCCGGCGACCTACGGACGGTTGGAGGACGTGGAGGTGAACATCAAGGCGGCGCCGGTCGCACTTATGCGGACGATGAAGGAATTGATTGAACTACGGATTTCGAAACCAAATCTGCCGATGGAGGAGGGATACCGCAGGATTCTTGCGGAACACGGCAGGGAGCAGGATGCGGCTGCTTTTCGAAACGAGATGAATGCGATGTATCCGGTGGATGCCTATGTGCGCAACTACTGCCGGAAATGGGCGCTTGATGCCTTGCTCTCCGCCGGGATTCCGGTCAAAGTCATGGGGCACAACTGGGAGAGGTATCCGGTACCGTCCGGTGGAAAACTTACGATTGAAAAGCCGGTCTTTTTCGAACTGACATTTGAAAAACTCGCCAGAGAGCATGTCATGCTAGACGTCGCGCCGATTTTTGCGCATGGAGTCCATGACCGGGTCTTTGCCGGGATGGCAAATCACACCGCGGTGCTGACGGAGGAGAATCCCTATAAAAGGGAACATTTTTCGGAGGGGGAGGAATTATTGACCTATTCGCTCTCCGATCCCAAGGAGCTTGTGGCAAAGGCGGAGGAGCTTTTGACGAACCGAACACTGCGGGAGGAGATGCAGGAGAGGGCGTATAAGTGTTATCGCAGGGAACACACCTGGAGGAATCGGGCAGAGCAGCTCATGCGGTTGAGCGGTCTGCAGGGTTGAGTGAAAACCCTGCCGGGCGAGATGCGCACAGAGGCATATGGAAGATACCGCTGCGAGCTTTGTTTTAAAAATAGAATGAATAATTATACGGATTGTCTATTGAATTATTCATAGATATCCTGTAAAATGGGTGGAGTATGAAGCTGAATTATCAAAGAGTACTGGAAAAAACAATTGAAGAAAATCAGAAAGAGGGAAAAATACCGAGGCTGTTGCTGCATAGCTGCTGTGCGCCGTGCAGTTCCTACTGCATTGAATATTTATCCAACTATTTTCGGATTACCATCTTTTACTACAATCCGAATATCTATCCGGAGGAGGAATACCGCAAGCGCGTGGAGGAGCAGAAGGAATTTATCCGCAGGTTTCCGGCAAAGTACGAGGTCTCATTTATCGAGGGCCAATACGACAAGGAGCGCTTCTATGAGATGGCGAGGGGACTCGAGGAAGTCAGGGAGGGCGGAGAGCGATGTTTCCGTTGTTATGAGATGCGGCTCCGCGAGGCGGCGGAGATGGCGAGGGAGCAGGGGATGGATTATTTTACCACGACGCTCTCCATCAGCCCGCTCAAAAATGCGGCGAAACTCAACGAGATTGGCGGAAACTTAGAGCAGGAGTACGGCATCCGGTATCTCTATTCCGATTTTAAAAAGAAGGGCGGCTACCAGCGGTCTGTCGCAATCTCAAATGAGTACGGTATGTACCGGCAGGATTACTGCGGCTGCATTTTTTCAAAGAGACAGAGAGAAGAAGAGAAGAAAGCGAGGGAATGATATGGCACAGTTGTGGGGCGGAAGATTTACCAAGGAGACCGATCAGTTGGTCTATAATTTCAATGCGTCCATCACGTTCGACCAGAAATTTTATGAGCAGGACATTGAGGGAAGCAAGGCGCATGTGCGCATGCTCGGAAAGCAGGGAATCCTCACAGAGCAGGAGGCAGCGCAGATTGTGGACTGCCTTGAGGAGATAAAACAGGATGTGGAGGCAGGCAGACTTGAAATCACAAATGAATATGAGGACATCCATAGTTTTGTGGAGGCAAATCTGATTGAACGCTTAGGCGACACCGGAAAAAAACTGCACACCGGAAGGAGCAGAAACGATCAGGTGGCACTCGACATGCGCCTTTATACGAGACAGGAGGTCCTTGCGACGGATGCGCTCTTAAAAGAGCTTCTAGAGACTATTTTAAAGATTATGGAGGCACATACGGAGACCATCATGCCGGGATTTACCCATCTGCAGAAGGCGCAGCCAATCACGCTCGCACATCATATGGGAGCCTATTTTGAGATGTTTAAGAGGGACAGACAGCGTCTGCATGATATCTATGAGCGCATGAATTACTGTCCGCTCGGCTCCGGCGCCTTAGCGGGAACGACCTACCCGCTCGACAGGGAGTACACAGCGGAACTGCTGGGTTTTTACGGCCCGACCTTAAACAGTATGGACGGTGTGTCCGACCGCGATTATCTGATTGAGTATCTGTCCGCATGTGCGACAATCATGATGCATTTAAGTCGTTTTTCCGAGGAGGTCATCATCTGGAATTCGAACGAGTACCGGTTTGTGGAGATTGATGACGCGTACAGCACCGGGAGCAGCATCATGCCGCAGAAGAAAAATCCGGATATCGCAGAGTTAGTCCGCGGCAAGACAGGGCGCGTCTACGGCGCGCTGATGTCGCTGCTTACGACGATGAAGGGGATTCCGCTTGCTTACAACAAGGATATGCAGGAGGACAAGGAGCTCTCGTTTGACGCGATGGACACGGTGAAGGGATGTATTTCGTTGTTTAATGGAATGCTTGCCACCATGAAGTTCAATCAGCAGGTGATGCGATTGTCCGCCAACAACGGATTTACCAATGCGACGGATGCGGCGGATTATCTCGTGAACCACGGCGTCCCGTTCCGCGATGCACACGGCATTGTCGGTCAGATTGTGCTGCGCTGTATCGAGAAGAATATCGCCATTGACGATATGTCTTTGGAGGAGTTAAAAGAGATCAGCCCGGTCTTTGAGGAGGACATCTACGAGGCTATCTCGATGGAGACCTGCGTCAACAAGCGACTGACCATCGGAGCACCGGGAAAAGAGGCGATGGAGCGCGTGATTGCGATGGAGCGGGCATATTTGGAGGAAAAATAGGAGCGGACGGTGTACATGCACTTTCTTCTGGTAAAGTGATATTGTACGAAATGCACAAGAAAACAGTTCTTTTTCTAAAATATTGTATAAATTGGCGCTTGCTTTTTTGTGGTAAATCACGTAATATATTTTACAGAGCGACAAATGTTTGCGGTGTGCGGACATGCCGCAGCGGAATGTCTTTCGGGAGCCAGTGTTACCGGCGGTCGGAGACACTCAAAAGAGAGAAAGTTAAGAGGAGATTGGAAGAATGAGTGAGAAGTTGAGAGTTGGTATCTTAGGCGGAACCGGAATGGTGGGACAGAGATTTATCTCCCTGTTGGAGAATCACCCGTGGTTTGAGGTGACTACAATTGCAGCGAGCCCAAGAAGTGCCGGAAAGACATATGAGGAGGCAGTCGGAGACAGATGGAAGATGGATACTCCGATGCCGGAGGCAGTCAAAAAGATTGTAGTGATGAACGTCAACGAGGTGGAGAAGGTTGCCGCTGAGGTTGATTTCGTATTCTCCGCAGTCGACATGACAAAAGAGGAGATTAAAAAGATCGAGGAAGATTACGCGAAGACAGAGACTCCGGTCGTATCAAACAACAGCGCACACCGCTGGACACCGGATGTACCTATGGTTGTACCTGAAATCAATCCGGAGCATATGGAAGTCATCAAATACCAGAAGGAGAGACTCGGCACAAAGCGTGGTTTTGTCGCAGTAAAACCGAACTGCTCTATCCAGAGTTATGCACCGGTTCTCACTGCATGGAAGGAGTTTGAGCCGTACGAGGTTGTGGCGACAACTTATCAGGCAATCTCCGGAGCCGGAAAGACTTTCAAGGAATGGCCGGAGATGGTCGGCAATATTATCCCGTATATCGGCGGTGAGGAGGAAAAATCCGAGAAGGAGCCGCTCCGCATTTGGGGTCACATCGACGATGAGAAGAAGCAGATTGTTCCTGCAACATCACCGGTTATCACCTGCCAGTGTATCCGTGTGCCGGTATTGAACGGACATACCGCTGCTGTCTTTGTAAAATTCAAAAAGAAACCGACCAAGGAGCAGTTGATTGAGGCGCTTAAGAATTATAGCGGTGTACCGCAGGAGTTAGAACTTCCGAGCGCACCAAAGCAGTTCATCCAGTACCTGGAGGATGACAACCGTCCACAGGTTGCGTTGGATGTCAACTTCGAGAACGGTATGGGAATCAATGTGGGGCGTCTGAGAGAGGACACCGTCTACGATTGGAAGTTCGTAGGTTTATCCCACAACACAGTCCGCGGCGCAGCCGGCGGAGCAGTCCTTTGTGCAGAGCTGTTAAAAGCACAGGGCTACATCACAAAGAAATAATTTTTGAGAGAAGAGGAGACCTGCCGCAGTGCAATTGCTGCGGCGGGTCTTTTTTTATCGAATAGGAAATTCCTATTCGATAAAAACCCTCCGGGTAGGATGCGACTGGTGCGCAGATGAAACTTGCAAGCTTACGCTTGCGCGCACCAGCGCGCAAAGAGTTTGCAAACAAACTCTTTGTTACGCACCGGGAGACTCGAACGTCGTGAAAATTTGTTCTTGCTTGAATATGAAGTTAAAAAATGATATAATTTTTTATCGAATAGGAAATTTTCCTATTCGATAAAAACCCTCCGAGTGGGATGCGACTGGTGCGCAGATGAAATTTGCAAGCTTACGCTTGCGCACACCAGCGCGCAAAGAGTGCAAAGCGTGCATTACACTCTTCGCACTCTTTGTTCCATGCTCCGCAGGGACGAGAGGGTGAAAATGTGGAGTTACGGAGGAGATTATGGTTGTTAAGACAGCGGTATTAAAACAGTTAGAGGACTATTATGAGAAGAAGGAGAACCATCTGCTCGCGCTGTACGGCCGCGAGGACTGTGAGAAAGAGCAGATGTTGAAAGCTTTTTTCAAAGGAAAAAAGGTCTTTTATTATCGTGCCAGGGAGGCGTCGGAGGCAGCGCAGCGGGAGATGATGGCGCAGGAGCTGCAGGAGAAATTAGACATCTCCTTAAAAGAGAATAGCTATGAGGAATTTTTTAAGCGCATAAAGAGCGGCGGGCCGATGAAGCTGGTGCTCGTTGTGGATGAATTTCAGTATATTGCGAAGAAGGATGCGACTTTTTTGGAGGCACTTATCCGGTTGAAAGAGAAGAAATTATATCCGGGACCGGTGATGATTCTGTTGTGCAGTTCGGCATACAGTTGGATGGAGAAGGAGTTTGTCGCATCGCTCGGGGCAAACGCGAAGAAGATAGATCGCGTCATCAAGGTCGGCAACCTGAACTTCCTTGAGGTGGTGCGTGCCCTGCCGGATTATCCGGTCAGCGAATGCATCAAGGTGTACGGTATTCTAGGCGGTGTCCCGGGGTATATCAACCGCTTCAGCTCGAAGCGCAGCTTAAAGGAGAACATCTGCCGCAATATTTTATCGCGCAGCGGATATCTCTACCGTGCGGCGGAGAGGCTGTTCGGAGGCGAACTCCGCGAACTTTCGGTCTACAATACGATTCTCTCCTGCATCGCATCGGGGCAGAACAAGTTGAACGACATTTATCTCGCCACCGGTTTTTCACGGGCGAAGATCAGTGTCTATATGAAAAATCTCGCGGCGTTTGACATCGTGGAGAAGGTTGTATCCTTCGAGACCGGCGGTTGGGAGAATGCCAAAAAGGGAATCTACCGCATCGAGGATAATTTTGTCCATTTCTGGTATTATTTTATCTATCCGCATCTGTCAGATCTGTATCTGATGGCACCGGAAGAATTCTACGAAGCGTACATAGAAAAAGGGCTCGACGACTATTTGGAGGACTATTTTTCTGAGGTCTGTAAGGAGTATCTGTTCCTGTTAAATCAGATTGGAAAGCTTCCGCTGCGCGCGGTGAAGATGGGGACCTGGATCGGAAAAGAGGGAACCATCGATATTATTGCACAGGATGCGGAGCGCAGGAACATGGTGGGAAGCTGCAACTGGAATGAGGAGGAATTTACGGAGGAAATGTGTGAGCGCCTCTTCTATAATATGAAGCAGGCAAGGATTTCTGCGGAGTACTATTTCCTTTTTTCGGCGAAAGGTTTTGCGGCATCCTTGGAGCAGAAGGCAAAAGAGGATTCGAGATTTATCCTTGTGGATATGAATGAATTATAAAAGTAGTTAAACGCAGGAGGAACAGAAGTGGCAAAATCGTTGATCATCACCGAGAAACCGAGTGTTGCGCAGGAGTTTGCGCGCATTTTGGGTGTCTCGGGAAGAAATGACGGATATATTGAGAATCAGGACTATGTCATCACCTGGTGTGTAGGGCATCTCGTGGAGATGGTCTATCCGGAGGAGTATGACGAGAAATATAAAAAATGGCGTGTGGAGGATCTCCCTTTTTTACCAAGGGACTATAAATACAACGTCATTCCGGCGGTGAGCAGACAGTACGATGTCGTGCACCGCATGCTGCACCGCGAGGACATCTCGCGCGTCTATTGGGCTGGTGATGCCGGAAAAGAAGGACAGACGATCGAGGAGAATATCCGCCGGTTCGGCGGGGTCAGAGAGGGCATGGAGGAACTGCGCGTATGGATTGACTCCCAGACGGAGGAGGAGATTAAGCGCGGTATCGCGGAGGCGAGACCAATGTCCGACTATGACAATCTCGGCAATTCCGGTATCATGCGGACGATTGAGGACTATGCGATGGGAATCAATTTTTCGCGTGTCATGTCCGTCAAATACGGAAAAATCTTAAATGATGCGGCAGGCACGAGCTCCTATACGGCGATTGCGGTGGGGCGTGTCATGACCTGTGTGCTCGGAATGGTCGTCATCCGCGAGCGTGAAATCCGAAATTTTGTGGAGACTCCTTTTTACCGTGTCGTGGGCAATTTTACCGATGCAAATGTGGAGGCGGAATGGAAAGCCGTCGAGGGCTCAAAGTATTTTGAATCACCGGTTCTCTACAAGGAGAACGGATTTAAAAAGGAGGAGAGCGCGAATGAGCTGATCGGAGCGCTCACCGGGAAGAAGGCGGTTGTCTCCTCCATCGAGCGCGGGACTTCGCGCAAGAGGGCGCCGCTCTTATTCAACTTAGCGGAACTTCAGGCGGAGTGTGCAAAGCGTTTTAAAATCAGTCCGGATGAGACTTTACAGGTGGCGCAGGATCTCTACGAGAAGAAGCTGACGACCTATCCGAGAACGGA
>CAZBUW010000006.1:0-50645 GCA_964495195.1 uncultured Roseburia sp. | reverse complement strand
GATAAAATCTTAAGTTTCCCATATATACAATTCTTGTTCGTGAAACAACCCTACTATTTCGTATAACCTGCCAACATCTCATTCATCAGAAGATAGAGATTGGAACGGCAATCTGCCTTAAATACAATCGAAATAATCGGCTGCTTCTCGGCATTGAAAGAATACAGCACCAGACAGTACCCCGCCTCACCGGTGGTTCCGGTCTTGCCTCCAACCACCTCGATGCCCTCAGGTGCGGTCTGTTTTCCGAGGAGATACTGGTTCGTATTGCTCCAGGACTGTGTTGCCGCCTCACCGTTTCTGTCATAGTAACTGACGTCTATCGACGTCGTGCTGATGATTGACACAAAAGTCTCGTTCTCCAAGGCCGCGCGAAACATCAGATACATATCATAGATTGTTGTATAGTGATTCTCATCCGGCATCCCGTTCGGATTGACGAAATTGGAGTTCGTTGCCCCGAGCGCCCTCGCCTCCTGATTCATAAGAACCGCGAAGCTGTCCGTGTCCCCGGAAATATGTTCCGCGATTGCAACCGCCGCATCGTTTCCGCTTCTGAGCATCAATCCGTAAAGCAGATACCGCATGGAGATGACATCCCCCGCCTTCAGATTACAGACTGACGAATCCGACGGCTGGTCTACCGCATTTTCACTCACGGTCACCATCTCATTTAAGTCACAGTATTTTAAGGCGATATATGCCGTCAGCACCTTTGTCGTACTGGCGGGATATAATTTTTCATGGAGATTCTTTGCATATGTCACGGTGTTCGTCGCAAGGTTGAATACACCTGCGCCCTCCGCCACATCCGAATCCGTTCCCTCAAGCCCGACATTTTCATCCGCAGCAACGCAGAGATTTTTTGCAAAATAGTCTGCCTCCTCCGCGGTTGTCGTGGAAATCCCAACCGTCTTTCCCGTATCGTAGATGTCGTAGGCCTGTTTCAATTCTGCAGAACGGCTGCAGCCCGATATAAAAACAGCCGCTATGCCGATACAGCACAGCAGCTGTCTGCTTTTATTTGTACATTTCACGCCACTCTAAATCTCCTCTGTCTAAAGATTTAATCAGCAATTCCGCCGTTGCGAGGTTGGTCGCCAACGGAATATTATGCATATCGCAGAGACGTACCACATTGTTGACATCCGGCTCATGAGCCTTCGGTGTAAACGGATCGCGCAGGAAAATCACAAGGTCAATCTCATTGTGTTCAATCTGGGCACCGAGCTGCTGGGCGCCGCCTAAGTGTCCCGCTAAGTACTTGTGAATATTTAAATTCGCCACCTCTTCTATCAATCTTCCTGTCGTACCTGTTGCAAATAACTCGTTTTTGCACAAAATGCCACGGTACGCAATGCAAAAATTCTGCATTAGTTTCTTTTTTGAGTCGTGTGCAATTAATCCGATATTCATTCTTATCGTCTTCCTTTCCTAAAATTTTTTAGGCTGTAATCCCACGTTCAAGACCAGTCCTATTCCTATATATAACGACATTAAGGATGTTAATCCATAACTGACAAACGGCAATGGAAGCCCCGTGTTCGGGAAAAGCCCAGTCGCCACAAAAATATTGATCGTACTCTGGAATCCAATCAGCGCAGCAACCCCACAGCAGATCAATTTTCCGCCGAGATCCTTTGCCTTTCTGGCGACCAGAATACATTCAATCGTAATCAGAAATAAAAGCAAAATAATCACAGCCGTGCCGATAAATCCAAGTTCTTCTCCCGCCACCGCATAGATGAAATCAGTCTGCGGTTCGAGGAGAAATTTTCCATTCTTAACAGACGTCGCCTCCGTATTATTGAGTCCCTTTCCGAGCAGCTGCCCCGAACCAATCGCCATGATGGAGTTCTGTTGCTGGTATGCAAGGTCCGGATAGTCATCCGGATAAAGCCATGCCATAATTCTTCCAATCTGATATGTCTCGATAAAAGGAATCTTTCCCTTAATCAGCAAAACGAAACCGACCACTCCGACCGGAAGGCATATCGCCAACACCCATGCTACTATTTTATAACTTAATCCAGCAACAAACAAGAGGGTAATGAAAATTAATGTTGTACAAATTGTCGTTGAAAGATCCGGCTGGGTCACAATTAGTACCAATGGAACTGCCGCTAAAACCAATGTCAGGACAATTATCTTCGCCGTGTTGAGATTTTCCTCGTACTTCATAAAAAAGAATGCGAAGAATAGGATAATCAGTATCTTTGCCATCTCGGAGGGCTGAAACTGGAATCCGTGAATCTCGATCCAGCGCTGTGCGCCGCCTTTGCTGCTTCCCACTCCCGGCAGTTTGACCACCACCAGCAGTCCGACCATACCAAGATAAATCAGCCACGAAAACTTTAATATAAAATTGTAATCAATCAGCGATACAATCACCATAATAATCAGTCCGCCGATAAATCCAACCATCTGTTTGCTCTGGAGAGAAGGCTTAGCGCTTCCCACCAGAAGGATTCCGATGATGGTCAGAATCGAAACAAATGCTATTAATTGAAAACGATAATCTTTTATCTTATATTGTTTAAACATTTTATGCTCTCTTCTCTTTCAGTACAACTTTAACCTCGAGACGGTCCGGCTCAATATCCACATAGCGCGTGACAAGTTGTCCAATCTCACCTTTGACCAGTTCCATCGTCTCCTCATCGAGGAGATTGTGCTCCTGCCGGAACATAACTTTTAACCGCTCCTTTGCGATTTCACCGGATTTTATGTCCATAAACTTCATACCCAGATTCCTTCCTTTCTCCTCTGAAAAAGGGAAAAGACGTTGGTTTTGCTCTTCTCCTCAACCGGCTTTGCCGCATCGTTTGAGATAATTTTTCTACAAATCTGCCGGTAGGCTTCCTTCGCCTCCGTCCGCTTGTTCATAATGCTCTCCCCGTGGTTCTGCGCCACGACAATCTGTTCATCCTCCGGGATTCTTCCAAGCAGCGGAATCTGAAGCAAATCACAGATATCCTCGCTAGAAAGCATGTCCCCGTTTTTTACCATCCTGCTCTTATAGCGGTTTAAGAGCAGTTCTGTCTTTGGAATTTTCTCCTCATGCAGACACTGTATGACCTGGTCTGCATCATGAATTGCGGCAATATGCGGCGTCGTGACCACAATCGCCCGATCCACGCCTGCAATCGCATTGTAAAATCCCTCGTCGATTCCCGCCGGGCTGTCAATCAATATGTAATCGAACATCCCGCGCAGTTCCTCTAATAACTGTATCATTTGTTCCGGGCACATCTTCGGTCCCCGATTCTTCAAAGGGGAAGGAATAATGAACAGATTCTCATACTGCCAATCCCTTATCAGGGCCTGCTTCAACCTGCATTTGCCGGACACGACATCCAGCAGATGATACAAAATACGGTTTTCAAGCCCCATCACTACATCCAGATTCCTCAAACCGATGTCGGTATCCACCAACACCACTTTTTTATCTAACTGTGAAAGTCCTACACCGACGTTAGCTGTTGTAGTTGTTTTCCCAACGCCGCCTTTACCTGATGTGAACGTAATCACTTCACTCATCAAGAATGACCTCCTGTTAAATCTGAACCTTAAGAGAAAGTATGTTCCTCCAACGGTTCTATATAAATAACACCCTCGGACACGAAAGCAACCTTCGCCTCCGGGGTCTTATTTTTTCTGGAAAATAGACCACTCTTTTGCTTTGCTTCATAGCAGAGCGGTCCAATCATAAGTTTGCCCGGTTCAAAACGGGCTGCCGCGATACAGGCATTCATCTGTTCCCCGGCGCCTGCCTGCACATTTCCGGCAAGCGTGCCAAGCACAATGACATCACCGTAGGAAATCACGGTCGCTGTCTTTGGAACATCCCCTAGGATCAGGAGGTTCTCCTTCGATTCTAACACCTGATTATCCCTGAGGGACCCGCGGTAAACATTACTTTTATTATTATGCACTTTTTTTTGCTTTTTTGCAATAACCGGCTGCAGAAGTTCCTGCGTTCTCCTGCGTATCACCTCGTCTAAAATGGCGTCATGGTCTAAGATACACAAAATCTTGACGGAAGTGTGCTCCGAAATTGCATTTACAATTGTATTTTCTTCTTCCTCAGTGAGTTCACGCCCTCCGAATGAAATCGATACCTTTGCATTTTTAAAAAAGTTTTCTGATTCTTTAAATTTAAAAATAATCTCATCTAAGAGCTCCGGAAAAGGACGTTCCTCATCTAAAATAAGATGGATGCCGCTCTTTTCGCTCTTGATAATGACAGCCTGCTTCATCCTGCTTCCCCTCCTTAGTCCGTAAATCCATTTGCAGAAGAATCGATATCCTCCGCCTGACCACTGAGCAGTTCGTCCTCATCTTCGACACCGAAGTAATATGCCAGAATATTCTTTGATACTTCCGCCGCATTGTGCGAAGTATATCCGTAGGCAATTCTTGTCGCAATTGTAATCTCCGGTTCATCATAAGGCGCATATCCCACAAAAAGCGCGTGGTTCGCACGGGTGGGCTGCTGCTGTGCCGTACCGGTCTTGCCTGCGACCGCAATCGGAAAATTGTTGAAGCACTCTAAGTTCTCCACCACCATGCGCATTCCGGAATGAATTGCGTCCCACTCCGTCCCGTCTAAGACATCGATGGTATTTCGAATCTCCGGCGCATAAGTGTTTAAGACCTGACCGTCCGAATCCGTCACTTTATTCAGCAGCGTGTACTTAAATACGTTTCCGCTGTTTGCGACTGCCGTCACATAGCGGGAGAGCTGTACTGTCGTGTAGTTGTTATTACTCTGTCCGATTGCTGCCATGACCGGATAGGAATCCGCGATATGTGGCTCGTTCTCCACAATCTCAATTCCGGTTGTCTCATCGAGCCCGTACATACTTGCGTAGGAGTCGATTTTAGAAATACCTCTCTCGTCATTGTAAGTCGAGAGGTAGTTGTTGGTTGCAAGCCGGTAACCGACCTCATAGAAAAAGTAGTTACATGAATCGCGAAGCGCTTCCGATACGTTGATAAACCCGTGCGTAGAGCCCGGATACGCCCAACATTCCGGCTCATTGTCGACATTGGTATATTTTCCCAAATCCTGGATGGTCTCCGTTGTCGTAATCACGCCCTCCGCAAGCCCGGTTGTAGCGGAGAGCAGCTTGAATGTGGAACCCGGGGCGGTTCTCTGCTGCGTCGCGTAATTGTACTGCGGATTTGACAAATCGCTGTTTAACGCCGCAAAATACTCTGCATCCACGGTGTTTGCCAGCCTGTTGTTATCATATCCCGGATAGGACACTAACGCTAACAGTTCCCCCGTATCCGTATCGGTGATGACACAGGATGCCGTACACGGGTCTAACGCCAGCTGTGCCGGGGTAATCTCAAGGTTTTTAATTTTTTCCCGGATGAAGTCATAGGCTGAGATTGTACCGCTGCCAAGCGCCGCAATCGCCTCATCATCATAGGAGAGCACACCCTGATCGAATAAGATTAAACAGAGCTGTCTTCCCGAGACATTGTCATCCCGAATCATGTACTGGTATACAATCTTTGAGAATTCCTTGCTCGTCTGAATATCCTCCTTGATATAACTACATAGTGCGTTGTATATTTCGGCGGAATCGGAATATTTTTCATCCACGGCGAACGCAGTAATATCAATCCAGTTCATCGCAATCGCGTGATTCAAATATTCCTGCGTACTGATCGTCCCATTCTTCCACTGCTGGTAGACTTCATCCGAAGTGTCTATGGAGTCGGACACTAAAATGCCCTCCTCCTTTAAAAGCTGGATTACATAAGTGATATAGTCTTTCATCTCCTCAGAAAGGCTGTTGAACGGGGTTGCCGTACTTCCGGTGAGTTCTGCGTCAACTAACGATATGGATTGTGCCTGACGAGACTTAAATGCACTGTCCACCTCACGCTCCGTCGCGGAGGCATCCTCCGCTCCAAAGTGTTCTAAATCCAAAACATTATTGTTAATCAGGGCAAAATAGACGTCATCGATTGATATCACAATGTCAGACCCTGTCGCCGAGGCAGTTTCTTCACTTCTGACATTCATAATCTTAGAATAGAGGATACCGGCCAATTCCTGCTCTAACAGGTCGTACGCCGCAATCTGCAGGTCGGACTGAATCGACAGATAGACGTCATTTCCGGCGGATGGCTCCTCCCTGTCAATAATCTTTAACGCCTTTCCGAGATAATCCACGTAAAGTTTTTCGTAGCCTTTGTCCCCCTGAAGTGTCTCGTCCATATACTGCTCAATACCGGCTTTTCCAATGACATCATTCAATGTATAGCTGTCATTTTTCTCGGAGAGTTCATCGTACTCCTCCTGCGATATTTTTCCGGTGTAACCGATGATGGACGCAAAATATTTGCTGTTGTTATACTTCCGGATTGTGTCCTCCACAACCTCGACACCCTGCAGTTCCGAAGCGTGCTCACTGATATAGGCAACGGACTCCTCGGATACGTTCGAGGCGATTGTCGTCGAGATATATTTCTGGTAGCTGTTCGCAAACATACCATACCGGACAACGACGATTTCGTACGCCTCCTTTTTACTGTATGTCTCAGCGACTTCGAATTTTGACTCCGTCATGTACTCCATGACCTGATCCGCCGTCGCCTCCGACGGATTGTAGTCAAATTTTCCCTTCTCCTGCATCTCTTTGGCATCCTCGACTAGCTCATCGTACGAAGCCTTCCCGTAGACGTCCGCGAGAAAACGTTTTAGCGCAGTGCCCTCGACGTTGAACGCATACGCGCCCTCCTCATTTAGGGTAATCTTAAAATCGTTGTCAATCGCGTCACCGTTTTTTTCGAGCGCTCTGTTGATCTCGTTAATCTCCGCGTTGAGCGCCTCATTCTTGCTGCTGGTGGAATCGTAGCTTCCGTTATCCTCGATTGTGATGGAATAGGCAAGCTCGTTGTAGGCTAAGAGATTGCCGTCTCTGTCATAGATATTTCCGCGCGTGCTGTTTAATGTGCGCTCCTTGACAATCATATAAGTATAGTTCTCCTGATAGGTCTCCCCGTTTATAATCTGCAGGACAAACACCCTGCCGAGCATAACGGCGAACAGTATCCCAAACACAATTCCCACAATCAGGAGTCTGGATTTTAAGATTCCCTTCCAAAAATCTTTGATATGTTCAAACAAATCTCCTTGCACTCCTTTTTTCCCTGATTTCAAGTTTCTGATTTATCTTTAGAATCACAATATACAAAAAGATTGCCACAAGCATGGTATAGACTAATTCCGGCAGCATAATATTCATCAGATAATAACTCAGCTGAAATTTTCCACGGAAGAAAAACCGCAGTAAATAGATGACGATATTTGTCATCAGATCGCTTCCGGCAATCAAAAGCAGCGGCAGTTTGATGTCCTCCGGATAGAACAATTTGCGGAAAGTCCCGTTAAAATATCCGATATACATGTAAATCATGGCATAGAATCCCAGATAATCTCCATAGAAAATATCCAAGAGCAGACCACAGAAAAATCCAATCCAAAGGCCCTCCTTCTTCCCTCTCATAAATCCGAAGGAAGCAGCTACAATAATAAGCAGATTCGGGGTGATGGATGCAAATGCAAGCGCCTGAAAAAGCGTACTTTGCAATAGGAAACAGATTGCAATCACAACAAATACAATTATTTTTCTTCTCATTATTCTTCCTCTACCGTCTGTTTCTTCTCGAGGATTACAAGAACCTCTTCGATGTGCTCAAAGTCTACTGCCGGCGCGATGGTACCTGATTTTGTTAGATTGTTAGAGTCCGTCTCGATACTGTTGATATACCCGACAAGAATTCCCTGCTGATACTGGTCCGATACATAGGAGGTCACAACCGGGTCGCCAACCTGAACTTTATCCTCCCCGTCCCGCAGATTTGAAAAACGAATGACCATATCCTCACTCATCGTCTGCAGATTCCCCGAGACAATCAGGTTGTCCGAAGTGGTCGACACCATTCCGCCCACCTTGCTCGTATCATCAATGACCGAGCGGATCTTCGCGTAATTCGGACCGACATCTGTCACGATTCCGACGAGACCGCTCCCTGAGATTACATTCATATCCACATCAATCCCGTCGTTAGAGCCCTTGTCGATTGTAAAGGTGGAGAACCAGTTTCCGTTTCCCTTGCTGATCACGTTAGCCGCCACTTTTTCGTAGCTTGGATATTTCTGATCGAGCTCATAGAGTTCCCTTAAGTTGTCGAGCTCAAACTGCTCTAATTTGGTGGTGTTCAGCTCCGACGTCAGCTCATCCACCTGCTTTTTCAGCTTCTCATTTTCCGCCATTACGTCGTTTAAGTTTTTGAGGGCGGAAGCCTTGTCTGATATCCACTCGCCCACGGAATTGATACCGCGCTGCATCGGGACAAAAACATATCCGGCAGCCGCATTGAGCGGCCCCCCGGAAATATTAAATGTAAAACTGATCATGATGGCAACTACACAAACACCTGTTAAAATTAACAATATGTATTTGGCAGGAAAAGTAAATTTCGATTTACGTTTCATTCTCATTTATGCCTTTCGTTACGATTATTTCAAAATCTTATTCTTAAAACTGAAGGAGAGGTGCTTAAACTTCTCGTCGGAGACAATTTTCACAAGCCCGCGCACCACGGACTCCTCCGGATTCTCACTTGTATTAATCTGAATTCCCGTAATATCTAAAAAGAGTTTGTCGAGATCCTGAATCTGGGAACCGCCCCCTGTGATATAAATCCCGGAGTGAATGATATCTTTTGCAAGCTCCGGCGGAGTCTTCTCTAAAATCATCTTGATTGAATTACAGATGGAGGCAAGGTTGTCTTTGATTGCCTCATAGATGACCTCGGCCGATATCTCCATCTCGATTGGAAGACCGCTTACGACGTCCCTTCCAACCACAACCATAGTTTCTGTTCTGCCCGGAATTCCGGAGCCTAAAATCTCCTTTAAGGACTTCGCCGTCTTCTGACCAATCACGAGATTGTAGGTTCGTTTGATGTAACTGATGATAGACTCATCCAGCCGGTTGCCGCCAAAGTGAAGCAGATCGCTGAGCACCAATCCCCCCAGGGAGATGACGGAAATCTCAGTGGTGTCCGCCCCCATGTCCACGACCATGATACCGGTCGGCTGATTGACGTCGAGTCCGAGTCCCACCGCGTCAGCAATCGGCTTCTCGCACAGAAGAACACTCTTCGGTTTTACTTTCCGGTTGTAGAACATGTCGGAGAACGCTCTTTTCTCCACATCGGTAATGTCAGTCGGAACCGCCACAATAAAGTCAGCTCCCTTGACTTTTCCCTTCATGTGTCTCTCCAAAAACTCGAAAATCATATTCTGTAAATTGTTAAAATCGGCAATCACCCCGCACAGCACAGGGAATGTCACCTGAATCGTCTCCGGTGCTTTCTCATACATCGCGTAAGCGGTATCTCCATAAGCGTAAATCTGATTGCCTTCCACCAAAGCGATTGTGTTTTTCTCATTTAAGATTTTACCTGTCGACTTGCAGTAAATTTTCATATTGCAGGTTCCAAGGTCAATTCCATAAACATTGTTCGTCATTCTTTTCTCCCTTCAGACTTAATCCTATGTAAGAAGTCCTCTCTCTTTAAAACTATAATATTGATTATCACCGATAATGATGTGATCCGCGATTTCAATGCCGAGCAGTTCCCCCGCTTCCACCACCTGATTGGTAGCACAGATATCCTCCGTGGAGGGATTGGCATTTCCACTCGGATGATTGTGCAACAGGATGACATAGACCGCCCGATGCTCTAACGCTGCCAGAAAAATCTCACGCGTCGGAATCATGACCGCGTTCACACTGCCCATGCTGACTAACGTGTCACCAATCAGCTGGCATTTTGAATCGAACATGGCAATCATAAGGCGCTCCTGTTTAAAATGTCTCATCTGCTCCATATAGTATGCCGCAACTGTCTTTGCATTAGTCATACATAATTGTACACGGCGCTTTGACTTTGCAATCCGCGCAGACAATTCCGCAACACATTTCAGCTGGATTGCCTTCACCGTTCCAATGCCCGGAATCTGCTTCAATTCATCGATTGACAAATCGAACAGATTCAGCAGATTCTCATTCCCGCCCTTTAAAATGTTCTGCGCCACCTCAATAGAGCGGACATTCTTTGTTCCGGCGCGGATGATGACCGCGATGAGTTCCGCATCGCTTAAATTCGCTGCTCCGATTCTCAGCACCTTCTCGTAGGGACGCTCCGATTCCGGGAGCTCCCTCATCGTCAAATACTGATTCATTCATTCTCCAATCTACTCTCCCTAAAAGTAAATCTTTATGTCAACCAGCATTCCTATAAAAACTCAAAATATATTTTATCACAACACGTCGAGGTTCACAAGTTTTCGTTCATAAAGTTTTTGTAACGACATCAAAATTCCCAACTTGGCGTGATACCAGGTCAATCCCCCCTGAAAATAGACTGCATACGGCGGTTTGACCGGACCGTCCGCACTCAGTTCGATGGAGGAACCCTGTACGAAAGCTCCCGCCGCCATGATGACATCGCTGTCGTACCCCGGCATCGCCCACGGTTCCGGCGTCACATAGCTGTCCACCGGCGCCGCCGCCTGAATTCCCTCGCAGAAAGCAATCATCGCATCCGGGTTTTCAAACGTCACCGCCTGAATGATGTCATGACGGCTCTCCGCACCGTCCGGCACAACGGCAAATCCCAATTTTTCATAGATGTTTGCCGCAAAGACAGCTCCCTTTAGCGCTCCGCTGACAACGGTCGGCGAGAGGAAAAGCCCCTGGTAGAAGGACTGGATAACGCCTAAGGAAGCGCCAACCTCCTTGCCAAGCCCCGGCGAGGTCAGGCGATATGCTGCGTTCTCCACACACTCTTTTTTGCCGACGATGTATCCGCCAATCGGCGCAAGGCCGCCGCCCGGATTTTTGATGAGAGACCCGACAATCATATCCGCTCCGACTTCAAGCGGCTCTCTCTCCTCCACAAATTCTCCATAACAGTTGTCGACCATACAGGTGACGTCCGGTTTGATTCCCTTGATAAAAGAGATTAACTCCCCGATGCGGTCGACCGAGAGTGTCGGGCGCGTCGCGTACCCCTTGGAGCGCTGGATTGTAACTAATTTCGTCTTTTCATTGATTGCCTTTTTGATGCCGTCAAAATCAAAGCTTCCGTCCGGCAGCAGAACGACCTGACGGTAAGTCACGCCGTACTCTGCCAAAGAGCCCTTCGACGGGCGGATTCCGATGACTTCCTCTAATGTATCATACGGTTTTCCGACCGGGGACAAGAGTTCGTCGCCCGGACGCAGATTTGACATCAATGCCAGTGCAAGTGCATGTGTCCCGCATGTAATCTGCGGGCGCACAAGGGCATCCTCCCCCTTAAAGCAGGAGGCATAGACTTTTTCCAACGTGTCTCTTCCAAGATCGTTGTAGCCGTAACCGCTCGTGCTGTTAAAGCACTCCGCGCTGACCCTGTTTTCCTGCATCGCAGCAATGACCTTGAGCTGATTATACTCTGCACGCTCATCAATCTCTGCAAAACGATCTTTCAGGGAGGCTTCTATCTTTGCGCCGAACTCATAGACCTCTTTGCAGATTCCTAATTTTTCATACTGTTCTCTCATGTTATTACCTTTCCAACTTACTTTCTATTATCCTTTTATCCTGTAAAATCTGTATCATATCACAGAGAATTTTTTCTTCGTCGTAATCATACTTTTGCTTGTCAAACCAGATGACATCCCGCTCTCTCTTAAACCACGTCAACTGACGTTTTGCGAAGTGCCTTGTCTCGCGCTTGATAAGATACACCGCGCGCTCTGTGGTAATGTCACCTTCTAAAGCGGACAAAAGCTCCTTGTAGCCGAGCCCCTGCATGGAGACCATATCCTTGTGATATCCCATCCCGCGCAGCTTCTTCACCTCGTCGAGAAGTCCCCTCTCCATCATCAGATCCACGCGCCTTTCAATTCTCTCATAGAGCCGGGCACGGTCATCCGTCAACACAAAATAGGCAAAATTGTACGGGGATTCCCTCCTGCGTTCCACCTCGTTGTGGACGGATATCTTTTCGCCGGACTGGTGGTAAAATTCCAATGCGCGTACCACGCGCTTGATGTTGTTTGCATGAATTGCCTCCGCCGACTCCGGGTCGACCTCGCTAAGCCTTTTATGTAAAGCCTCGGCTCCGTGTTCTTCTGCAAACTGTTCTAACTCTCTGCGGTAACTCTTATCGCTCTCCTGCTCCGTGAAATCGATATCATAGAGCAGCGCCTGTATATAGAAACCGGTGCCTCCGGCGATGATTGGAATCTGTCCCTTCGCATAGATTTCCTCTAAAGCTTCCTTTGCCATCTCCTGAAAACGCACGACATGGAACTCCTCATCCGGGTCTAGACAGTCAATCAGATAGTGGTCGATGCCCTGCATCTCCTCACGGCTCACCTTCGCCGAGCCGATGTCCATATACCGGTACACCTGCATGGAATCCGCCGAGATGACGGCACCGCCTATTTTTTTTGCGAGCACGATTGAGAGGTCGGTCTTGCCGACGGCAGTCGGCCCCGCAATCACAATAATTGGCTTTTTCATTCTTCTAACTTCCTATATTTCAATTACACAATTCGTTTAAATTTCTTCTCGATTTCGTACTTGCTCATAGAGATGATAGTCGGTCTTCCGTGCGGACAGTGGTACGGATTTTCAAGCTGTAAAAGTTCTCCGATCAAATGATCCATCTCCGCATAGTTTAAATGCTGGTTTCCCTTGACTGCCGCCTTGCAGGACATCGACGCCACCTTTTCCATGATGAGATTCGGGCCGTCCTTGCCGCTCAAGGTCGTAAAGTCATCTAACATCTCCAAAAACATCGCTTTCGTGTCAATCTCCGCAAAATCCGCCGGCATGCCGTTTATGACATACTCTTTTCCGCCGAAATGCTCCATCTGATAGCCGAAGAGCGCAAAGGTGTCCGCGTACTTCTCGAGCACCTCAATCTCCTGCGGCGAGAGGCTCAGCACAACCGGCGGACTGATTGTCTGCGAGGAGAACTGTTTTTTGCGCACCTTCGCCATCGTCCTCTCGTAGAGCACCTTCTCATGTGCGGCGTGCTGGTCGATGATAAAGAGTTTCTCCTCGTACTCGACAAGCCAGTATGTCTCAAAGAGCTGTCCGATAATCCTGTGTTTCTTTCTGGCATCCTCCGTCAAAAACTCATTGGAGAGGTTCTCTAACTTCTGTTGTTCAAAAACCTGCGGCTCTAGTTCTCTTTCCTCCGGCTGTCTTTGCCCGGATTGTCTTTGCTCCGGTTCATCCGCAGCCTGCCCGTACCGATTGTGTTCTTGTGCAAAGATTGGCTTTCGATCCGGATATTTCCTTTCGTACGGGCTGTCGACCGCAACCGCCTTACGGATATCGTTGAGTCTTCGCGTCTCGAACGGTTCCGGCACATGGGCGGCAGGCTTTGGAACCTCGTTCTTATTCTCCTCCCCGGAGACAGAGACCTCCGGGATAAAATCCCTGTGTGACAGCACCGCCCTGATATTTTCGTAGAGCGATTTGTATAGCAATTCATTATTCTCAAAACGCAGCTCCATCTTTGTCGGATGTACGTTGACATCCAGTTTCTCACTCTCTATGGTAAAATGCAGCACACAAAACGGATATTGATGCTGCATCATAAATCCTTTGTAGGCCTCCTCAATGGCTCTGGAAATAATACTGCTCTTGATGTATCTGCCGTTGATGAAATAGTTTTCAAAATTGCGGTTTCCTCTCGACACGAGCGGTTTTCCGATAAAACCCTCCGCACTGTAGTTCTCCGTCTCGATGTGAACCGGCAGCAGAGCCGCCGCAATCTCTCTTCCGTAGATATGGTAGATCAAATCCTTCTGATTTGAATTTCCCGAAGTGTGAAGTTTCGTCTGCCCGTTGTTGATAAATTTAAAAGAGATTCCCGGGTGCGACAGGGCGAGGCGTTCCACTAAATCGCTGATATAACCGCCCTCCGTCTGCGCCGTCTTCAAGAATTTCTTTCTCGCCGGCGTGTTGTAAAAGAGATTTCGCACGATAAAAGTAGTTCCGTCCGGAGCACCAATCTCCTCGTTCTCCTTCTCTTTCGAGCCCTCAATCACATACCGCGTGCCGGTCAGTTCCTCGGGCGTCTTCGTGATCAGCTCCACCTGTGCCACTGCCGCAATGCTCGATAAAGCCTCGCCGCGGAATCCTAAAGAATTCACGCACATCAAATCCTCCACAGACCTGATTTTGCTCGTCGAATGGCGCAGAAAGGCAATCGGCACCTGGCGGCGTTCCATCCCGCAGCCGTTGTCCGTAATACGGATAAAAGAAATTCCGCCCTCCTTAATCTCCACGGTGATTGCCGTCGCCCGTGCGTCAATGGCATTTTCCACCAACTCTTTCACCACCGAGGAAGGACGTTCAATCACTTCCCCCGCCGCTATTTTATCGATTGTCTCCTGACTCAGCAGGGCAATTTCCGCCATCTCACATCCTCCTCTCTGCAAATACAACTATATTTCATGTTCCCGCAGTGCACCGGCGTCGCACTACCAGCGGTTCTTCACCTTGTTCTGAAGCTCATACAGTTTGTTCAGCGCCTCAATCGGCGTCAAGTTCCCGAGGTTCAAATCCCGGATTTCTTCAATGATATCATCGTCTTTTACGGTGTCAAAAAGCGATATCTGGGTCAGATCCACCTCGTCGAGGCGGGCTTTTTTCTTTTTCGGCGCGTTCAGATCCACCGCGATATTTTTAACTACTCCTGTAATATCATTTGCAACCAGCTCGTTGACAATCTCCTTGGCACGGTCTAAGACGGAATCCGGCACGCCCGCCAAACGCGCCACCTGAATACCGTAACTCTTGTCCGCGCCGCCCTTTACGATTTTTCTTAAAAAGACGATATCGTCGCCCTTCTCCTTGACCGCAATACAGTAATTATGTACATTGTTAAGCTTGCCCTCAAGCTCTGTCAGCTCGTGGTAATGGGTCGCAAACAGTGTCTTCGCTCCGAGGAGTTTCGGGTCGCTGATATGCTCCACAACAGCCCAGGCGATGCTCAGTCCGTCAAAAGTGCTTGTCCCCCGGCCAATCTCATCTAAGATGAGCAGAGACTTGCCCGTGGCATTGCGCAGGATGTTCGCAACCTCGGTCATCTCCACCATAAACGTACTCTGCCCGGAGGCGAGGTCATCTGACGCACCCACACGGGTAAAAATCCGGTCCACGATTCCAATCTTTGCACTCGAAGCCGGGACAAAGCTTCCAACCTGCGCCATCAGTACAATCAACGCAGTCTGGCGCATGTAGGTGGATTTTCCCGCCATATTCGGTCCCGTGATAATCGAGATGCGGTTGTTCTCATTGTCGAGGTAAGTGTCGTTGTCGATGAACATATCGTTGGTAATCATCTTTTCGACCACCGGATGGCGGCCGCATTTGATGTCAATCACACCGTCATCCGACATCTGCGGACGACAGTACTGGTTCTGATCGGCGACGACGGCAAGCGATACGAACACATCGAGATTTGCAACCGCTTTTGCCGTCTTTTGAATGCGCACCACCTCCGCCGCAACCTTATTGCGGACTTCGCAGAACAGGTCGTACTCCAACGCGACCAGCTTGTCCTCCGCGCCGAGAATCATATCTTCGAGTTCTTTCAACTCCGGCGTGATATAGCGCTCCGCATTTGCAAGCGTCTGCTTTCTCGTAAAATAGTCCGGAACTAAATCCTTATAGGAATTTGTCACTTCCAGATAGTAGCCGAACACTTTGTTGTATTTGATTTTTAAGTTCTTAATTCCCGTTTTTTCCCGCTCTTTCATCTCGAGTTCCGCGAGCCAGGTCTTCCCTTCGGTCTTAGCTTTGCGGTACTTTTCGACATCCTCGTGATAGCCCTCTTTTATGATTTCACCGTCGCGGACAGAAATCGGCGGTTCCTCCATAATTGCACTGTCAATCAGCGAAAAAATGTCCTCTAAGGCATCTAATTCCCCCTGAATTTCCTGCAACAGGGCGCCGTGAAAGTCAGAGAGCAGGGTTTTGATTGGCGGCAGCATGCCGATGGAATTGCGGAATGCAATCAGATCCCTCGGGTTTGCCGTCTGGTAAGTCACGCGCGTAATCAGACGCTCCAAGTCATAGATTGGATTTAAATATTCGCGCAGTTCCTCCCTGGTGATGATGTTCTGGTTGATCTCCTCGATGGCGTCCTGTCTCTTTACAATTTCATCTAAATCAATCAGCGGCTGCTCCACATAGGAGCGGAGCATGCGGGCTCCCATCGCCGTCTTTGTCTTGTCGAGCACCCAGAGAAGGGAACCTCTCTTCTGTTTCTCGCGCAGCGTCTCGACCAGTTCCAGATTGCGTCTCGTCGAGCTGTCAATCACCATGAACTTTCCGGTCGAATACGGATGAATCGCTGAGATATGGCTCAGGTCGCGCTTCTGCGTCTCATGGAGATATTTTAGCAGCGCGCCGGCGGCAATCTTGCCGCACTCGTAATCATTGAGTCCGATGCCCTCTATCGTTTTGATTTTAAAATGATCTTTCAACGTCTGTTCCGCTATGTCGTCGCTGAAATACCAGGATTCCAGCGAATAGACAGCGATTCCAAGACGGTTTTTCAAGTCATCGATATCGACGCCGCTCATATAGAACGCCTCGTTGCAGATAATCTCAGAAGGCGAAAACTTGTTGACCTCGTCGAGAAGCTTTCTCTCGCTGTCCACCTCCGTCACATAGTAATCCCCGGTCGAGACATCGGCAATCGAAATCCCGTACTTGTCTGCGAGATAAGTAATACACATGATGTAGTTGTTTTTTGTCTCATCCAACGCCTGCATGTCCAGGTTCGTTCCCGGCGTCACAATGCGGACGACCTCACGCTTTACCATGCCCTTCGCGAGCTTCGGGTCCTCGACCTGCTCACAGATTGCAACCTTGTAGCCTTTTTGCACGAGCTTGTTTAAGTAGCCCTCCACCGCGTGGAACGGAACTCCGCACATCGGGGCACGCTCCTCCATCCCGCAGGCTTTTCCTGTCAGGGTGATTTCTAACTCTTTTGAAACGGTGATGGCATCCTCGAAAAACATCTCGTAGAAATCGCCGAGACGGTAAAAGAGGATACAATCCTTATATTCTTCCTTTGTCTGCAGATAATGCTGCATCATCGGTGTAAATTCTGCCATTCTCTAATAACCATACCTTTCTAACATTGCTTCCGCAACCTTTAGACCATCCATCGCCGCAGACATAATTCCGCCTGCGTATCCTGCTCCCTCCCCACAAGGGAACACTCCTCTGATATTGGATTGATAGGTCTCATCTCTTGTAATGCGCACCGGCGATGAGGTCCGGCTCTCCACACCGGAGAGAATTGCATCCCTCCGGTCAAATCCTTCGATTGTCCTCGCAAAATGATGCATCCCTTCGATAAAAGAAGCCTCCGCATCTTCCGGGAGCAGACCTCTCAAATTGCAAAATGCCGTCTCACCTTTCGCCTCGCTCGAAAACTCCCCGTAGGACGTGGACGCCTTATTGTCACAGTAGTCGCCAAAGAGCTGCTGTGGAATTTTGCCGTTTCCGAGCGAAAACGCCCTTTCCTCGAGCTGTCTCTGAAAAGCCACCCCGCCTAGCGCGTCCTTGTCCAAAAAATCCTCCGGCGTCACCGACACGATAATCGCACTGTTTGCATTCCTGCCGTCGCGCTTTGAATAGCTCATGCCGTTGACTGCGAGACGGCGCTCCTCCGAGGAGGCGTTGACCACATAGCCGCCCGGACACATACAGAAAGAGTAGACGCCCCTTCCGTTTGCGAGGTTCGCCGTCACCTTATACGGCGCTGACGGGAGTTTGTCGCAATAGACATCCCCATACTGACTGTGGTTTATCATCTCCTGCGGATGTTCCACGCGGAATCCCACCGCAAACGCTTTCGCCTGCATGTCAAACTGCCTCTTTTGCAGTATTTGGAAGGTATCCCTTGCACTGTGTCCGGGTGCTAACACACAGCAGTCTGTCTCAAGCCATCTCTCATGCCCAAGTTCCACCGCCGCAAGCGCTCCGTCTTCTATCTTAAAATCCGTCACACAGGTCTCGAAATGAAATGCCGCTCCGTGCTTTTGCATATCGCCTCGCATGGCAGCTATGACCCGCGAGAGAATATCCGTGCCAATGTGCGGTTTGCTCTCATAGAGAATCCGCTCCGGCGCACCGTATTTGACAAAAGTCTCCAACACAAACCGATTGCGCCCCACCGGGTCTTTTACAAGTGTATTTAATTTTCCGTCGGAGAACGTTCCGGCACCGCCCTCCCCGAACTGCACGTTCGAGGAAGGGTCAAGCACTCCGGTCTCCCAGAATTTTGTGACGTCCTTCGTGCGCTCCTCCACCCGCCTGCCCCGTTCAATGACAATCGGCGTAAGCCCTGCGAGCGTCAGCTCGTAAGCGCAAAAAAGTCCTGCCGGTCCGGCACCGATGATGACCGGTCTTCTTCCCTTCCAATCCGCCTGATTTATCCTGCGAATCCCATAGTGTTTCTCCACTGTCGGCATCACGTTCTTATCGCGGTTCTTTTTCAAGACCTTCGCTTCATCAGACACTGTCACATTGACCGCATAGACAGAGAACAACTCCGGTTTTTTCCGCGCATCGACGGATTGTTTCACAATGTGAAACTCCAAGAGCTCCGACTCCTGAATGTGCAGCTGTCTGCAAATTTTATGGCGCAGCATCTCTTTCGTGTGTTCAATTGGAAGTTTTATTTGGTTTATGCGTATCATAATCTATCTTATTCTATCTCCTGTTCTCCTCTAACCCCGGCATGACAACGCAGCGTGATATCCCGCCACATAACCGCTCGACCACGCCCACTGTAAATTATATCCGCCGCAGGTTCCGTCAATATCAACCACTTCCCCCGCAAAATAAAGTCCCTTCACAAGCTTTGACTCTAAGGTTGCCGCATCAATCTCCGACGTGTCGACACCGCCCGCACAGACCTGCGCCTGCTCAAACGGTTTCGTCCCTGTCACATCCACACGGAACTCCTTAATCTTTCTTCCGAGCCGCCCGATCTCATCCTTCGACAACAATGCTGCCTTCCGGTCCGGTGCAATCTGCACTTCCTTCAATAAAATGTCAATCAGCTTTTTGTTAAAAAATCCGACCAACGCTTCCGCCGCCGACTTGTCCTTTCCTAAAAGTGTCATGCGGCGCTCTAGGAGGCGGAACAATTCTTTCCCCTTCAAATCCGGTGCAAAATCAATTAGAACCGCAACTTTTTCCCCTCTCTTTAACGCCTTCGATGCAAAACGGCTCAACTGAAAAACGGGGATGCCCGAGATGCCGTAATCCGTCAGCTGCAGCTCTCCCCTCTCGCTTGTCACATATGTGCCGTTTATGTATAAATTTGCATTAATTTCTGCACGAATTCCTGCAAGTGCCTTAAAAAATGCCTGTTTTCCTTGCAATTGTACAAGAGCCGGCACAATATCTTTGAAATGATGACCAAATTTTTCAATATATGGAATTGCGCTTCCGTCACTTCCCGTCTTCGGAGACGCCTTCAATCCAGTCGAAAATAACACTTTTTTAGCGAGGATCTGCGCCTGACTGGTCGATATTTCAAAAAAATCCTGCCTTTTATGCACCTGCTTCAATTCACAGCTTAAAAAGATTTCCACCTTTAAATAGGCAAGTTCCATGCGCAACACATCCAAAACGGACGCCGCCTGTTCACTTGCCGGATAATAGTAGCCATTTTTCACTTTCGGATAGATTCCAAGGTCACCGAAGAAGGATACTGTCTGTTCAAATCCAAACTGCTCCATCACCGGAAGGATAAACGAAGGGTCATCGCCCCTGTAGTGCTCCATCGCCTGGTCTTCATTTGTATAATTACATTTGCCGTTGCCGGTGGCAAGAATTTTCTTGCCGATGCGGTCCATGTGTTCTATGATTGCGACCTTTGCCCCGGCTCTCGCCGCGCTGATTGCCGCCACCATTCCCGACGCACCGCCGCCGATGACGGCAACGTCATACTGCTTTTTTATCTTCAAAACAATCACCGTCTGTTATTTTACCACACAAAACCGCAACATTCAACGAAAGGTTTTCTTAACTAGAGTAATTCTCGAGAAAGTCATAGACCGCCTCCACGCTCCGGAACTTCTTTCCTGCCGCAATCTCCTCCTGCAGTTGCGGTGAGAATCTCTCAAACGGAATGCGCGTCTCTAAAAACACGGTTTCCATATCCCTCTCATAGACTACAAGATAACCGTCCTCCTCCACCATCACATAGGAGAACGCCTCCTGCAGCTCCATGATTGGGAGCACTTCTTCCGTCTCTGTTGTCTCCGTCTCTTCCTCTGCCATCTGCTGTGGCACTTCCGATTCCCCCTGCAGCCCGGCGCGGTAGATTCCTATCATCCCGGTACCGAACAGGCAGATGAGAACGACATAAAAAATACAAATACGATCTCTTTTTTTCATCATCATCACCAGAGATAGTATTTGCATTTTTTCAAAGATTATACATTTTTCCTTGTCATCACTTCATCAAATGCATCTTCTTCGCCAGACCAATCATCCATTCGCCTTTTGGGAACTTACGCATGTCCATCTCATCCATACCGTGCAGAAGCACAAGCAGAACGAAATAGGTTACGACACCGGCGAGGATTCCCGCAATCGTTCCCACATAATTGTTGTGAAACGCCTTATCTAACAGGAAGTAAACAAGCCATACCACAACGCCCATACCGCCGGAGGCGAGGGCAGGCATGAGGAAGGTCTTCTTAAACTCCTGCCGGTAACCGCTGTATTTGTGAATCGAGTGTGCATTGAGCAGACACATCAAAAACGCAAAGACAATGTTGGCATAGATAACGGCATAGATATTCCACTTCAACTGGTACATCATGACGCAGAGCAAAACCAGATGCAGAATCAATGCAATCGCCGCGTTTTTCACTGGCTCTTTCATGCGGTTCATCCCCTGAAGCAGTCCGTTTGACAGCGTCGACAGACATAGGAAAAGGATGGACACCGCCCCGATCTGGAGCATGCGGGCCGCCAGCTCGGAATCGTCCTGAAAGAGCATCTGCAAAATCGGTGAGGCGAGAACCCCCATCCCCACAGTGCACGGGAATGCAATAATCATAATATAGTGGATTGCCGTCTGAATCTGAGCGCGCACCAGTTTCTCCTTGCCCTCGGAGAACGCCGCCGTAAGGCTTGGCACCGAGGATGCCGCCAGCGCGGATGCAATGGCAACCGGCACATTGACTAAGGTGCGGTATTTTCCGGAATATTTTCCCCACCAGATACTAATCTGCGCCGCATCATAGCCCTGCGCATTCGCAATGTGCTTAAACAGCATCTGATCTATGATTGAACTACAATTATAGATAGTTGTGCTGAGAAGCACCGGAACAACCGTCAGAATCAGAATGTGGAATGTATACCGGTAGGAATCCACCTCTTTTTCCCTCGAGCGCTTCATCTGCTGTTTATAGACTCTCATGTAGACCACATAGACGAGCAGCACAAAAAGGAGACCCGCAAATGCTCCCGCTCCTGTTCCGATGGTCCCGCCCATCGCCCCGTAAGCCGCAGCATAGTTCTCCTGATTGCCGAGGATAGCGCCGACACGGCTTCCGTAGGAGACTAAGACATAGGCAGCCCAGACACTGACGATTGCATTGACAATCTGTTCAATAATCTGTGAGACGGCGCTCGGCATCATTGTGCCAAGTCCCTGAAAAAATCCGCGAACCACCCCGAGTATCGCAACGACAAGGAGCGCCGGTGCGAGCACCCTCACCGCAAAGATACTGTACGGTGTCTTCATAATGTCCGCTGTGATAAACTCAGCGCCGAAGAACAACAGCAAGCCCGTCGCAAGCCCTGCCGCAAGAGCGAACCAGAACGAACATTTCAGAATCCGATATACATTTTTCTTGCGTCCTTTTGTCACATCCGCCGACACCAGCTTTGACACTGCCAACGGAAGACTGTACGAGGAGATGATCAGCAAAATATTGTAAATTTCAAAGGCACAGCCATAATAATCGTTTCCCACATCGCCGATGATGGCGGTCAGCGGAATACGATACACCAGCCCGATAATTCTGCTGATGATAGATGCCATCGCAAGGATGGAGCCCTGCACCAGCAGGTTGTTCGGGCGACTATTTTTTCTTGTACTCATGTTCTATCCTTAACTGTCTCTTATTTTGAGGCGTTTTCAAACTCCTCCACACTGCTGTATACTGCATTCTTGTCCGCATACTGATTTTCGATGATACACACCCAGGTCTTTCCCTGATTTAAGGTAATCTCATTGCCGTCTGCATCAAAGTAATGGGTCGGCTCGTTGTCACCGCTCTTCGTCCATGTGATATCAATCATCTTTCCGTTGGTAAAGTACTTGCCGGCTCCTCCCGAAGTGAGGTCGATACCGAGATATCCGTAGTTTGAGTCGATGACGCTGCTGTCGCAGTACTGATAGATGATGTTAGACACCGCAGTCTGCCCCTCAGTGAGTGCGTCCACCTGCTTGTCATCAAACTGATAACGATAGTAGAGACCGTCTTCCTCGTTGTACTCAAACCACGGTTTATTGTAAAAATAATATGGTTTTACGACAACGGCATCCTCGCCCTCCTCTAAGGTAACGCGCGTCTCATCATCAGCAAACTGATAATGTCCCTTATAATCCTCCGAGTAAGTGGTATCGTACTCTTTGTATGCGATGGCCGCATCGATTCCGTCCGAGGAAATATATGCATTGTGCGGCTGTTTTTTGTCGGTCGTGCGGAAGAACAGCAGATTGTCAATCTGCCCCTGGATACCGTCTAAGTTGTCAATCTTTCCGCTGTTTAAGATATCTGTAGCATACATACATTCCCCGTAGTGAATGTAGATAGCGTCAAACTCCATCGCAAAATAGCAGTAATACGGGCGGCAGCTTCTGACGTTTCCTAAGCGGTCAAATCCGGAATAATCCTGATAGATGCCCATCAGTCGGGTGTAGGAACCCTCGACCGGCGACTCGTATACGACATCTGCGGAGTTGATTCCATACTGCGGCAATGCCATCTTCGTATTTTCAATCATGACTGCGACCGGGCGCTTCGTAGCGAGTTCCTCGTCAATCCACTGACCTGTCGTATAACTTTTCTTCATGCCGTCCTTTGTATCTTCGGTCTCCGTAGGCTCCTCCGTCTCCACTATGGATACTTCCGTATCCTGCGGCTCCTCCTTTTTTCCGCAGGCGGTGAGTGCTGTACTCATTGCTGCAATCAATAAAAGTGACATAACAATCTTCTTTTTCATCGTAAATTCCTCTCTCTTATCTTAATATGTTCAGTTCATTTAAAACTTCTCGCTGCTTTGCCTCCATATATTCTGCCTCCTCTGGCGTCATATGGTCGTACCCGAACAGATGAAGCATGCTGTGCACAATCAAAAAAGCATATTCGCGCTCCTCACTGTGCCCATACTCCTTTGCCTGCTCCTTAACCTTTGGAACCGATATCACGATATCACCGAGCATCGCCTCCCCGGTGTCGGGGTTGAAGTTGTCATCCTCTTTTTCAACCTTTGAAAAATCTCCCGCCTTCTCGTAGGCAATCAATGGAAACGACAGCACGTCCGTCGGGCGGTCAATCTGCCGGTAGGTTCTATTGATTTCATGGATTCCCTTGTTGTCCGTCAAAGTCAGGTTCACCTCCGCCTCAAACGGGAAACCCTCGTGGTCTAACGTAAATTCCACCACGCGTTTGGCTAGCGCGCGATAATCAAACGGAAATTCCACTTCCATCTCCTCTTCTATCTGTAAGCTCAAAGCAATCCCTCCTCCTTTACTAATTGTTCTCTCAATTTCAGGAACAGATTCATACTCATTCCCGATTTATCGTAAACGCCCTTAGAGGACATCTCGTTTAACGTCTGATAGACTACCATGTCCTGATTCCAATCATTTGACACAGTCCGCTTGTCCAACACTTCGAGTTTTTTGACAACGGCATCCACCATATGTACAATGGCGGACTCCAGGGTGGATGGCAGTTCCTGCTCCCCTCCGTATTCCCGCAGAATCTGCACTACCTCCTCCGGGAAAAAATGGTTCTCCGCCAGTCTGACCCCGTTCTCCACGACAGGTTCCCCCTCCAGCTTGCCCAGGCGGTAATAGAACCCGGCAGCAGCGGCAAGTTTCTCATTTGCCCCGATGCGAAGCGCCAGACGATAAGAAATATTCGAGACGCGGACAGCGTGGTTGTACTCCGATTTTGAGAACTGATGAATCTCCCTCGCGAGGGGATAATCTTCCTCCACCATCTCCTCGAGTATGGCGGTCGTGTCGTTGTCGCGCTCCAGCTCCGGGCGCTGATACAGAATCTGCAGCACCACCTGCAGAACCAGCCCGTTCCCGGCTCCCCACAACAACAGTTGGATATTCCAGTCTTTATTGTAAAAGTAGTCGAACAATTCCGGCATTAAAACCGAGACACTGAACACAATCATCCCGACCCAGACACGGTATTTTTTCTGTCTCATAAACTCGGTGAGAATACATCCAAACGCCACAAGAAACGTGTAGCAGAGCATCTCATACAGACTTCCGTTTGCCGATAGTGTGAGCATCGCCGCAAAATACAATCCCACCATGGCTGCAATCTGAGTTGTTGCATACACGGAGAGCACAATGGGAATCAAAATCACCGGTCTGGTAAATGCCGGCATAAAGTCCTCTGCTATGCCCACCACACACGCCAACAGAAACACACACACAATCTTTTTGTAGGAGACTGTGGCGCTCTCCCTGATTTCACACCGCAGACGACTGCTCTCAAGCGCAAGCACAAACAAAACAAAGAAAGCAAGATTAAAGAAGACGGCACACAATATTTCATCTATCCAAAACCCGTGGCGCAGACATACGAAAACAGTAAATACAACCGTAGTCAGAAACATGGTCAACACATTCCAAAGACGCCCCGGAACAACTCTCTCTGTCATACCTTATGGCTCCCTTGCTTTTTTCTTTTGTCCGTCTTGCTCTCATAATCCTCGTACGCCTTGACAATCTTTTGCACAAGCGGATGTCTGACGACATCCTTCGCCGTGAGGGCGCAGACCGCAATCTCATCCACGTTCTTCAATACCTTGAGCGCAATGTCAAGCCCCGACTTTGTCCCGGGTGCCAGGTCCTTCTGGGAGGCGTCCCCGGTGATGACCGCCTTTGACCCAAAGCCGATTCGCGTCAAAAACATCTTCATCTGTGCCGGTGTCGTATTCTGCGCCTCGTCTAAGATGATAAAGGCATTGTCTAACGTACGGCCTCTCATGTAGGCAAGAGGTGCAACCTCAATCAACCCCTTTTCCATATTTTTCTGGAAGCTCTCCGCTCCCATAATCTGATAGAGGGCGTCATAGAGCGGGCGAAGATACGGGTCGACCTTGCTCTGCAGATCGCCCGGCAAAAATCCCAGCTTTTCGCCCGCCTCAATCGCGGGTCTCGTGAGAATGATTCTGCCGACCTCCTCATTTTTAAAAGCGGTGATTGCCATCGCCATCGCGAGATAGGTCTTTCCGGTTCCGGCAGGCCCTGTTCCGAACACAATCATCTTGTCTCGGATGGCATCGACATACGCCTTCTGCCCTAACGTCTTCGGCTTGACAGGCTTGCCGTTTATCGTGTGGCAGATGCAGTCCCTGTCAATCTCTACGATTGCAGACTCCCTGTGCTCCATCGCCAGGGAGAGTGCGTAATTGACATTCTGCTCTGTGATGACATTTCCTCTTTTTGACAATTCAACTAACTGTAGAAACACATTCGATGCACGCTTGATCTGTGCTTCACTGCCGAGGATTTTCATCTGGTCTCCCCTCATGACGACAGTCACATTCAAGGCGCGCTCTATCTTTTTCATATAACCATCAAACTGGCCGAACACATTCGCAATGTGCTCCGTCGGTATATTTAGCGATAATTCAGTCAGACTCATCTGTTTGCTGCCTTTCTTCCGTTGTGATTTCTATTTGTTCCGTCGGTGCATAGGACACGATTGATTCATATCCCTCAATGGTTCCTTTTACCCGATAAGAATTCTGCACCTTTTCTATCATAACATTTTCTGAGATAATTTGAACCCCTTTTTCTTCTAAATTTGCAAGATAGCTCTTTAGATGCTGGGCTGCTATGCTCTTCGCATCCGTCTTTGTGCGCTTTTTCTGCTGGATTTCATACTCCTTGCTGCAATTTTTCTCCAAAAAAACCGGCAGATAAAAATTGTCCGCAAAGTGAAGCTGTATGGAATCCGTCAGGATGCGTTTCTGCTCGTAGGAATCTTTGTAAAACGGCTGGTGAATGCGGTTATTCCCAAAGCGAATACTGTATGTGTCCTTCTCATTGCCTGTGTAGACAATCTCATCGTAGACGATGGGAATGTCGTCCTCGTAGGGATAGCAGACCTGCGCTTTGATATCGGCGTCCGCCGCTGTGTAGAGATACTCCGCCACCTCACCGGCATCATTTAGGACTTCCATCCTTCCGTTCACCAGAATCTGTCCCTTTTGCACGACATCTCCCGCCTTTACAAGCGGCGTCCCGTTTCTTGTGACAATCTCCGCGATTGTACCATCCTTTTGCGCCACGATGTCACGCGGTTTTTCCTCGTCCGACGTTTCGTAACTCTCCTCCGGGAGAAGATTTTCCTGTATGGAGACCGTCAGCTTCGTTCCGTAAATCTGTGCCGAAGTCCAGATGACCTCCCCGTACTGACTGCGGAGATTGGCCTCAAGCTCCTCACAGTGAATTTTGTTTTTTCTGGTGCCGAATCCACAGCCCTCCTCCTCCAAAAAATCGAGCACGACCTCCTCCGACAGATAGGAGTTGCCTGTCACCTCAATCTTCCAGATATAGCCCGACATCCAATAGAGAATCCCAAAAAACAGAAGGATGCCCACCGGGAAAATTTTTCTTTTCCGGTAGCGGAAAAGCACAAAAGGCATACCGACGCGCTTTTTAATTCGAACTACAGTCTTCGTTTTGCGAAGAATCGGCCGAAGACTGCGGAATCCGCGGACTGTCATATAAAAACAGTACCCGTCCTCCTCCGGGGTCAGATTCCAGAGCAGAATATCATGGTTGCTGCACAGATTCAAGAAACGCTCCGGAGCATATCCCGTCAAATGAACCTGTACATAACCGTTCGCATACTTTAAAATCGATAGAATCATGGCTCAGGGCTCGTAGAGAATCGACTCGATATATCCCGTTATTTTCATCTCCTCATTCGTGTAATAGGCGATTACCAAATGAGCTCCGGAAATTTTGATACGGCAGTCCTTTGTCTGGACACGAATCACATGATTCTCATATTCTAAGATGCCTTTGTAATTCTCAATCAGCATCTCCCGCTGCCCTGTCACGGAGACTAAGGCTGCACCTAACATCAGATCCTTGGGGAGTTCCAGCTGTTCTACTAAGTTTTCACGAAAATGATTGGCTTTTTTGTTCTTCATGATATAAGATATGAAAAACTGCCTGTTCTTATTCAAAGATGTATTCTTTTACAACCGGCTCCACTTTTTTTTGCTCCGAAGTAATCTCATAAGCATTGTAAATCTTATCAATCACCTCCGGCAGACGTGCCCCGTCATTGCTGTATACCACAGCCAGCACATCCCCCGCCTGCACGGCATCGCCGTTTTTCTTCTGCAGCACAATTCCGACCGAGAGGTCAATTGCACTCTCCTTCGTCTCGCGCCCTCCGCCTAACATCATGCAGGCGATTCCGATATCCTCCGCCAGGATGCGGTGGACATAGCCGTCCTTCCCCGCCTTAATCTCCGTCACATTTTCTGCCTTCGGAAATTTTTCCACATCGTAGACATAGGAGGAGTCCCCGCCCTGCGCCCTGACAAATTCAGCGAATTTATCGAGTGCCGATCCGTCCGCGATGACCTGTTTCATCAGTTCTACGGCTTCCTCCTTCGTCTCTGCCCGCTCTGCTAAAACTAACATCACGGAGCCTAATGCAAATACCACCTCCGTGAAATCTTTTGGGCCGTTGCCTTTTAACGTCTCAATCGCCTCTATGACTTCTAAGGAATTTCCGACTGCACGCCCCAAAGGCTGGTCCATATCCGTGATGACGGCTGCCGTCTTCTTGCCCGCCATATTTCCGATGGAGACCATCGCCCTCGCAAGCTGTTCGGAATCCTCAAGCCGCTTCATGAACGCCCCGTTTCCGGTCTTGACGTCCAACACAATCGCATCGCTCCCGGATGCCAATTTTTTGCTCATAATGGAGCTCGCAATCAGTGACATCTGATCGACCGTCGCCGTCACGTCGCGCAGTGCGTATAATTTTTTGTCCGCCGGAGCAAGATTTGCCGTCTGCCCTGCGATTGCAATCTTAATCTCATTGACATTCTTTTGGAAGGTCTCCTCGGATATCTCCGTTGTAAATCCCGGGAAACTCTCCAGTTTATCGATGGTTCCCCCGGTGTGACCGAGCCCTCTTCCGGACATCTTTGCCACCGGAACGCCGAGTGCCGCGATAATCGGCGTCAGCGCGAGGGATGTCTTGTCCCCGACACCGCCGGTGCTGTGCTTGTCGACCTTGATTCCCTCCATGCCGGACAGATCGATGACATCGCCGCTGTCTCTCATCGCAAGCGTCAAATCAACCGTCTCCCGCTTGCTCATCCCCTGAAAGCAGATTGCCATCGTCATAGCCGACATCTGATAATCCGGTATCTCCCCTCTGGTAAAGCCTTCTATCATAAAGGATATTTCCTCGGTGGAAAGCTCCTCCCCCTTTTTCTTTTTTGCAATCAAATCATACATTCTCATTTTTTATAGCTCCCTTCGTCTTTATTTATGATATGGCTCCCCATTCATAATCCGATAACTCCGATAAACCTGTTCTAGCAGGACAACCCGCATGAGCTGGTGAGGGAATGTCATCTTCGAAAAGCTGAGTTTAAAGTCCGCCCGTTTTAAAACTCTCTCATCCAGTCCCAGGGAACCTCCAATTACAAACGTAATATGACTGATTCCCTGCACACCGAGTGTTTCCATTTTTTCGGAAAGTTCCACGGAATCAAGCTGTTTTCCGTCAATCGCCAACGCGATGACATAGGAGGAATCCTTACAATTCTTCAAAATTCTCTCCCCTTCCCGCTGCTTGACAAGAAGTTCCTCCGCAGGCGAGGCGCTCTCGTCCGTCCGCTCGTCCGCCACTTCGACAATCTCTAACTTGCAGTATCTGCCAAGCCGCTTCGCATATTCCTCAATCGCCATGGAATAGAATTTTTCCTTGATCTTACCGACACACAGAACGGTTATCTTCATGTCTGCTACATCCTCTCTACAACATATCCTATTATCATGCCTCTATTGTACCATATCTAGCTTTTACGGAATAGTCCTTTTTCCTCTTTTTTGCCAGATAAGACTGTGTTATAATATCTGTATACATACAGCAGTGATGTAAATAAGAACAAGGCGGGGTGGTTATTGTGAAATTGCTCGAAGATATCATCCGCAAGGATGGCGTAGCAGTAAATGAAAACATTTTGAAAGTGGATGGTTTTATCAACCATCAGGTAGATCCGGTCCTGATGCAAAAAATCGGAGAAGAATTTGCATCTCATTTTTCTAATCGCGGCATCACAAAAGTTGTTACGATTGAGAGTTCCGGCATCGCTCCGGCACTCATGACGGCAAGTTCCCTCGGCGTGCCGATGATTATTTTGAAAAAGGAACCTTCCAAAGTATTGAATGACCACCTGTATCAGACGGTGGTCACCTCCTTTACCAAGGGGACTAACTATGAGCTGACACTCTCACAGAAATACATTTCCGAGAACGATCACGTGCTCATCATCGATGATTTTCTCGCAAACGGTGAGACTGCAACCGGAGCGATTCGCTTAGTCCGCAAGGCTCACGCCACAGTCGCCGGCGTCGGTGTCCTTGTAGAAAAGTCTTTCCAGCCTGGTCACGAAAAGTTAAAAGAACAGGGAATCGAGGTCTATGCCCTCACCCGCATCGCCAGACTCGGCAAAGATTCCATCGAATTTCTGCCGGAATAAATGTGCGCCGCAGGGCGCACATAATAAAAACAGCCCTAAGAAAAATGGCACTGCCGCACGTTGAGGCAGTGCCATTTTTCTTAGGGCTGTTTTAGGCAGCCACTATATACTTTATCCTCTATGGCATGTAGGTAAACTGCCTGCTGTAAACCTCGCTCGAGAGACCTGTTACATCGTCCACTAAGATGACGCGGAGCACATTTTTTCCAGCCGGCACCGGGAATTCTCCCTCATACTTTGTCGATGCCATGGTTGGTTCCGAATTGTCAAATGTATAATATGCACTGCATCCCTCCGGAACTTCGATGGAAATCATCGTCTCCTCCGCAAACGTTCCTCCGGAAGGGGTCACGACAGGCATCTCCGGCGCATCAAATGATACTTCGATGGTCTCTTCCGTCACACTGCTGTAGATACCGTTCTCGTTCCGGCAGACTGCCTTGAGCACATATTCGCCCTCTTCCTCAAACACAATCTTTTCCTCGTACGCAAGCCCTTCCTCCGTCGGGTCAGACCCGTCAATCGTATAAAAGATTGAATCCGCAGCCTGAATCTCCACCTCGACAAATCCGGCGTGGCTTCCTTCCGTCAACAAAAATTCCGGCGCATCCACCGTGTAATCGGCAAACACCTCTAAGACTTTGTCGTCTGTCACCGTATCTTTCAATTCCAGAATACTGTCATAATCTTCCTGTTTCTCATAGACCTCAATCAGCATTTCATATGCCGTCTTATTATCGCCGTCGATATGAATGACATCCATCAACAGCACAATCGCAGATTCATAATCCCTCTGCTCCACATAGATTTTTGCCATTGCAAGGCGCACCTTGATATCGTTCGGTTCAAGATTCAGAGCATTTTTGTAATAGGTTAAGGCATTCTCGTAATTGCGGTCTGTCAACTGTGACTCCGCCTGTTCCACCTGATAACTGTAGGAATTGGCATTGAGATACTTTTTATACTGAACGACAAGCACCACAGCTACAATTGTAATTAAAATCGCCAGAACAAGCACGACCCACGGCCAGACTTTTTTCTTCTTTTTCTTCTTAGGCGGTCTGTCCTCGTTCTTTTCCTGTTTTGGCTTATTTTCTTCCTCCAGCAAAGCCCGCAGATAATCGTCTTCTAACACGTTGAAATCCGAGACAATCTGGGCTTCCTGCCCGCAGACGGAGCAATAGATGCACCCCACCTTCAGCTCGGCTCCACATTTGGCACATTTCATAGTCTGTCCCCTTTTCGTTATACTTTAACAGTGTTATTTAAGAAAAAAGTTCCATCGCATGGACACAATTGTACATCAGCATCGCGATTGTCATCGGCCCGACTCCGCCCGGAACCGGCGTAATTGCCGAACAGAGCGGCTCCACTTCGTCATACTTGACGTCGCCGCGCAATTTGCGATTCTCATCGCGGTGGATACCGACATCGATGACAACGGCGCCCTCCTTCACATAATCCGCTGTGATATATTCCGGCCTGCCGATTGCCACAATCAGAATATCTGCCGTTTTGCACAACTCTTTTAGATTTCTCGTCTTAGAATGCGCGATTGTGACCGTTGCATTCTCACGCAGCATCAAAAGTGACATCGGCTTTCCGACAATGTTGCTTCTTCCAATCACCACACAATTTTTACCCTCAATCTCAATGTCTGAGCGCTTCAACAGCTGTATAATCCCCGCCGGGGTACAGGAGACAAAACCCTTTCCTCCCGTGACAAGATTACCGACGTTCTCCGGGTGAAAACCGTCCACATCCTTCTTTGGGCTGATGGCTTTGATGATTTTCTCCTCATCAATCTGCTCCGGGACAGGCAGCTGCACTAAAATGCCGTGAACAGATGCGTCCCCGTTCAGCCGGTCGATAAGAGCAAGCAGCTCCTCCTCCGTCGTCTCCTCCGGAAGTTCATAGGACAATGATTTGATGCCGATATATTCGCAAGCCTTCTTCTTATTGCGCACATAGACGCAGGAGGCAGGGTCCTCACCGACCTGAATGACCGCGAGGCAGCAATCCTTCCCCTGCGCTTTCAATCCCGCCACTTTTTCTTTTAACTCATCCTTAATTTCCTGGGAGATTCTCTTCCCGTCAATAATCTGTGCCATCTCTTTGCTCCTTTTGCTTTATTTTAGAATAATCCCGTGATTACGCCGTCATCATTCACATCGATACCGTAGGCAGCCGGCTGTTTTCCGAGTCCCGGCATTGTCATGATTGCCCCTGTCACCGCAACGACAAACTCCGCTCCTGCGGAGACATACACCTCGCGGACATTCACCGTAAATCCGGTCGGACGCCCCAGCTTCTTCTGGTCATCAGACAGAGAATACTGTGTCTTTGCCATGCAGACAGGGAATTTTGAAAATCCTAAATCCGCAATCCGTTTCAATTCGCGCTGTGCCGCCGGAGCGTAAGTCACACCGTCCGCACCGTAGATTTCTCTGGCAACCGTCTCAATCTTCTCCTCCAAAGAAAGATCGTCTCCGTACAGGACTTTGAAGTTGCTCTCCTTGTGTTCCATCGTCTCAAGCACCTTGTTTGCAAGGGCAACTCCGCCTTCGCCGCCTTTTTCCCACACCTCTGAAAGGGCAAATTCACAGCCGCGCTCTCTGCAGAACTGCTCCACAAAATCGGTCTCAGCCGCAGTGTCCGTCACGAATGAATTTAGCGTGACAACAACCGGAACACCATATTTCTGAAGATTCTCAATATGTTTTTCGAGATTTACAATTCCCTTTTTCAGCGCGTCGAGATTCTCCCCTGCAAGGTCCGCCTTTGCGACTCCGCCATTGTATTTCAAAGCGCGGATTGTCGCAACTAAGACAACTGCGTCCGGTTTCAAGCCCGCCTTGCGGCACTTGATATCGAAAAACTTCTCTGCGCCAAGGTCAGCGCCAAACCCTGCCTCCGTGATGACGTAATCCGCCAGTTTCAAGGCTGTCTTTGTAGCGCGGACACTGTTGCACCCGTGCGCGATGTTGGCAAACGGCCCTCCGTGCACGATTGCAGGCGTGTGCTCTAAAGTCTGAATCATATTCGGTTTTAAGGCATCCTTCAAAAGCGCCGCCATCGCCCCCGTCGCCTGAAGATCGTCCGCAGTGACCGGCTTGCCCTCAAAATTGTATGCGACAATGATGTTGCCGAGGCGCCTCTTTAAATCGTGCATATCATCTGCCAGACAGAGAATTGCCATAATTTCGGATGCCACCGTGATAACAAAATGATCCTCTCTCACCATTCCGTCCGTCTTGTTGCCAAGTCCTACGACAATGTTGCGAAGCACTCTGTCGTTCATATCGAGACATCTCTTCCACACGACTTGTCTCGGGTCGATTCCAAGCTCATTGCCCTGCTGGATATGGTTGTCGAGCAAAGCAGCCAAAAGGTTGTTTGCGGAGGTAATTGCATGAAAATCCCCGGTAAAATGAAGATTTAAGTCCTCCATCGGCACAACCTGGGCATATCCGCCGCCTGCCGCGCCTCCCTTGATTCCAAAACATGGTCCTAATGATGGTTCGCGCAGTGCAATCACGGCTTTTTTTCCGAGCTTACCGAACGCCTGTCCAAGTCCTACGCTTGTAGTTGTCTTTCCCTCCCCCGCCGGAGTCGGGTTGATTGCCGTCACCAGAATCAATTTTCCATCCGGATTGTCTTTTACACGATCGATGAGTTCATCCGAAATTTTTGCCTTGTACTTTCCGTATAACTCTAAATCGTCCTCTGCAATGTCGAGGCTCTTTGCCACCTCTGTAATTGGTTTCATGACTGCTTCCTGTGCGATTTCAATATCACTTTTCATGTTAAGTACCTGTTCCTTCCTCATTTCGTACATTGATTCTATGTAAATCATACCTTATTAGTATGTACCACTTTTATAGATATTCGTCAACATATTCTTCGAATTGTTCCGGGGACATCAATACCTTTCTCGGCTTCGTCCCCTCCTCAGGCCCGACGATTCCCGCTTCCTCGAGCTGGTCCATGATGCGCGCTGCGCGGTTAAACCCGACTTTAAAGTAGCGCTGCAGCATACCGATGGAACCCTTCTCCTTCTCAATCAAAAGTCTCGCTGCATCCGCAAAATAGGCGTCCCTCTCATCTCCATCCGAAGAATCCGCCCCGCCGATGGCAACCGTGGCATTCTCCACGGACTTCATTTTTTCCTCCACAGCGGAGTTGTAGGCGGCATGTCCGTTGTTCTCTTTCAGAAAATCAACTACATCGGACACCTCTTTGTCCGTGACGAGCGCCCCCTGCACACGCAATGGTTTTGGAACTCCCTGCGGGTCAAAGAGCATGTCCCCTTTTCCAAGAAGTTTCTCCGCGCCGTTCATATCGAGAATTGTTCGTGAATCCACACCGCTCGTCACCGCGAACGCAATACGACTCGGCATGTTCGCCTTGATGAGACCTGTGATGACATTGACTGACGGACGCTGCGTCGCGATAATCAAATGGATTCCGCAGGCTCTCGCTAACTGTGCGAGTCGGCAGATTGCCTCCTCCACATCGCCCGGCGCCACCATCATAAGGTCGGCAAGCTCGTCCACGATAATGACTATCTGCGGCAGGCGTTCCGGCTTATTCTCCCCCTCGATGTCGACGAGGCTGTCCACCTTCGCATTGTAGCCCTTCAGGTCGCGCACACCGACCTCCGCAAATTTCTGGTAGCGGTCTGTCATCTCCGCCACTGCCCAGTGCAATGCGCCGGCAGCCTTCTTCGGGTCGGTGACAACCGGAATCATCAAGTGAGGGATTCCGTTGTAGACGCTCAGCTCCACGACCTTCGGGTCAATCAAAATCAGTTTGACGTCCTTCGGATTTGCCTTGTATAAGATACTCATGATGATTGTATTGATACAGACGGATTTACCGGACCCGGTCGCACCCGCAATCAACAGATGCGGCATCTTTGCAATGTCCGCCACCATCACTTTTCCGGCAATATCTTTGCCGACGCAGAACGATATGTTCGATTTGTGGCTTTCGAACTCTTCCGATTCCACAAGGTCTCGGAACATAACCGCCACGTTCTCCTTGTTTGGAACCTCGATTCCGACTGCCGCTTTCCCCGGAATCGGCGCCTCAATACGAATATCTGCCGCCGCAAGATTCAACTTGATGTCGTCCGCTAAATTGACAATCTTGCTGACCTTCACGCCCATCTCAGGCTGAAGTTCGTAGCGTGTAACCGCAGGACCGCAGCTTACATTTGTAATTGTGACGTTGACGCCAAAATTCTTTAACGTCGTCTGCAGTTTGTTCGCCGTCTCCTGCAGATGGCGTTTCGAATCGATTGATGTCCTGTTCTCCCCCTTCTTCAAGAGAGATACCGGAGGGAAAACATACGTCTGTTCTGACTCCTTTGCCGCAATCTCTGTCGCGATATCCGCGACGTCATCCTCAATCTCCGCCGCACTCTGCTTCGGATTTTTTCTTGTCCGCGGAACCGGCTCGTCCGACTCAGCCTGCCCTCCGTGTGAGTGCACCGGCTTCGCCGTCTCCCCATAGGAACGCGCAGATGCCGTCTTTACTTCCTCCTCAAACGGATAGGACGGTGCCGCCTGCATCTCCTCCTCAAACGGATAGGACGGTGCCGCATCCGGCTCTTCGGCAAACGAAAAAGACGGTTCCGGCTGTTGCCATTCATCCGGCATATGTACCGCATCCGGCTCGTTTGCATGTAGTGTGATATGTTCCTCCTCGCTCACTTTCGGTAAATCCATTATGTTCTCGCAGTTGATTTCACTGATTTCATCCGACTGTTCCCTGGTGTCCGGAAGGATTTTTGTGTCGAGAGCCACGCCCGATACCTTTCGGTCCATACGTCTCTTTGCACGCTCCTCCCTGCGCTGTGCCTGCGCTTCGCGATGTCGTTCATTGCTGACCCTGGCGGTCTCATAGACTTTCTCCCCGCCCTTTTTTACGCCGAGCAATGCCGATTTTTCCGTAATCAGTACCAGCGATATGATCAACACGATGATATCGATGACATAGGAGCCGAGCAGGCCGAAATTCGGGCAGAGCAATTTTGCCAGCAGCCCTCCGAGCAGCCCTCCGCCCGACTTATGTTCAAAGCTGTAGCGAAACGCCTCCAGCGCCGAGAGGACATCGGCACCATTTGCCGTCAATTCGATAAACATACATAAAAATGCCACGAACAATACCGTGGCAATTATCTTTACCACTGCAATCTTATTCCCATGATTTGACACTGCAAAGAATGTCCCGACCAAAAGCACAATCGGGAATACATATGCAATCAGCCCGAAGATTCCGAAGAAAAAGGAACTGACCGCATTGCCGACCTTCCCGCCGACGCCGAAATTGCTGATAAAAAGCAAGAGGGAGACCGCAACCACAATCCAGAGCGCAACCTCCTTTTCAAAAGAGACGGTCCGCTCCTGCTTCTTCGGTGCGGTTTTTCTCTTCCCTCTGGAATTTGTACTTTTCTTACGATTTCCTGTTGACAATCTTATCTCCTCCAAAATTCTCTCTTAAATCAAAAAGTATCCCACTATCGATACGGTTCCCACTATCAGACAGTAGATGGAAAATCCGATGAATTTCTTCTTGCGGACTACAACGAGCATTGTCTTGATACAGATGTATCCGACTACTGCCGCCACCAGCATTCCAATCAGATAGTGGCCAATCTCCGCCGCCGCAATCTCCATAGCGGATGCATCAATCAACTCCTTTACCACCGCTCCAAGCACCGCCGGAATCGACATGATAAAAGAATACTTCACAGCAAAATTGCGGTTGAAACCGCTCATCATGCAGGCTGCAATCGTCGTCCCGGATCTCGACAATCCAGGCAGCGTCGCGATTCCCTGTGCGATTCCGATACCGAACGCATTCGAGTATGTGACACTCTTCGGCGTCTTTTCACCGTCCGGTGCATGCTCCGCAAAAAAGAGAAGCGCCGCCGTCACAATCAGACAGATTCCCGGTACAAGCAGAATCTCAGATGCCATCTCGACAAGGTCCGAACCTATCACACCGATAATCCCGGTCGGAATCGTCGACACGATAATGAGCAGCACAAACTTCCGATAGCTGTTCGTCACAATCTTCTGATAAGCCGCGCACTGCCCTTTATCCCTTGTGCGCAGATAAGTCATCTGGTTTTTTACGAATATAGTTACATTAATAAATGCATCCCGGATGATGCAGCAGCCCTCGACAATCATCTTCCAGATATCCTTGTAGTACACCACAAAAATGGCCACTAAAGTCCCCAGATGTAAAAGCACGTCAAACAGCATTCCCGTCTCCGTGTTTACCCCGAAAATATTTTTAAAAATTGCAAGATGACCGGAGCTGCTGACCGGAAGGAATTCCGTCAACCCCTGTATCAATCCCATTAAAATCGCCTGTAATAATGACATACGAATGCAATGCCTCCTTTATTCTTTTCCTTCCATCTCCACTTACATTCTATTCGCTCGTGCAATGAAATATTTACCTATTTTTCAGTGTGCCCGGCCTGACACACCCGAATGGATTATACCATATTTAGTTTCAAATGTCATTAACAGGTTTTCATTTCTACCAGATTTAGTCTTTTTCACGTATCATGGCATGCAGTTTTTCAAACGCCTGATGGATTCCCCCGACCTCGTTGATGATGTGCTCGTCCACCGCATTTTTACCTACAAGTATCGTCCCAAGGTCCTTCGTGAGCATTCCGGTGTTCATCATCATCTCCTCAAGACGCTCCTCCGTCGCCCCGCAGTGATTGGAGATAAATCCTAAGATGCGGTCCTTCATCTGTTTAAAATAATCGTAAGTCTGCTGTGCGCCAATCACTGTCCCGCTCATTCTGACCGGGTGAATCACCATTGTCCCCGTCGGCACAATAAAAGAATAGTCCGTGGATACCGCCAAAGGAACACCGATGGAGTGGCTGCCCCCGAGCACAAGGGATACGGTAGGCTTTTTGATTGACGCCACCATCTCCGCAATCGCAAGACCGCTCTCCACGTCTCCTCCCACCGTATTCAAAAGAAGCAGCAGGCCGTCAATCTCCTTCGAGTCCTCCACCTTCGCGAGTTTCGGCAGGATATGTTCGTACTTCGTTGTCTTCGAGGTCGACGGAAGGCAGTCGTGCCCTTCAATCTCCCCGATGATGCAAAGCATGGAGATTTTGTGATTCTCCGCATTGTCCTCTAGTTCTAAATGTCCGTATTCCTTGATTTCCTCGTTGTTTTTCTCCTGTTTCTGTTCTGCCATACCATTACTCTCCTATTCTGATTTTTACAAACGATGCGCTTTTTTGTCAAAACGGGCAGACATAATGTCCTCTTTCCCCGCCGCCATAACAAAAAAACAAGCAGGATCTGCGGCTTTTCTTCACCGTATCCTGCCTGTTTAGTATTTGTAACTTATCTTTTTTTATACAAAGAAGAGTTTACTATCTCAGATCTCCGATCAGATAGTGGTAGAGGTTCTCATATTCCCCTCTCGATGCCCGCCAGGAGTAGTCATTTGCCATGCCGCGGTCAATCATCTGATTCCACTGTTTTTTGCGGTCGTAGTAAATGTGCTTAGAGTAGTTGATGGTTGCGAGCATCTCATCCCCGTTGTAGTTGCAGAACGAGAATCCGTCACCGGTGTTCTCATACTCATTGTACGGTTTTACCGTATCCTTCAAACCGCCGGTCTCACGCACAATCGGAACCGTTCCATAGCGGAAGGAAATCAGCTGTGTCAAACCACACGGTTCAAACTGGGACGGCATCAAAAATGCGTCCGCAGCAGCGTACAGCTTGTGTGCTAAATCGTCCGAGTAACAGATGTTCGCGGATACCCTGTCGCCGTATTTCCACGCGTAGTGGCGGAACATGTTCTCGTATTTCGGGTCGCCCGTTCCGATGATGACAAACTGTGTATACTCGTCCACGATGCGGTCCATCGCGTAAGCAATCAAATCGAGTCCCTTCTGGTCTGTCAGACGCGAAATCAATCCGATCATATACTTTTTCTTATCGACGCAGAGCCCTAACTCCTCCTGCAGCCTCGTCTTGTTCATGGATTTTTTCTTGCGAAAATCCTCTGCGTTGTAGTTGGCATAAATCTTTTGGTCTGTCTCCGGATTGTAAACGTTATAGTCAATTCCGTTGACAATCCCCTTCATGTCGAAATGTCTCGCGGCGAGCAGACCGTTCAATCCCTCCCCGTAGTATTCCGTCTGAATCTCATCCGCATACGATCCGCTTACAGTTGTAATGTAATCGGCGTAAACCAGACCGCCCTTTAACATATTGGCATCCTTTTTGAACTCCAGCTTATCCGGTGTAAAAAGTGCGGACGAAAAACCGGTCAGCCCCTGCATGGTCTTCGGATCCCATACGCCCTGAAATTTCAGATTGTGGATTGTAATCATAGATTTCATGCCCCAGAAGAAGGAATCCGCCTGAAACTCATTTTTGAGATACACCGGAATCAATCCCGTCTCCCAATCGTGGCAGTGGATGATGTGCGGCTGAAACCCTATCAGAGGAAGCATGGAGAGCACCGCCTTGTCAAAGAAGCAGAACTTCTCGATGTCATAACGGATATCACCGTATGGCGTCGTACAGTTAAAGTACTCCTGATTGTCGATAAAGTAATATGTAATTCCGTCATACTCATACTTTAACACACCGACATATTTATTCTGAATATAATTGCCGGTACTCATGTAAAAATGGGTTACATACTGAAACTGACTGCGAAACTTTTCCGGAATGCAGGTATAGTTCGGTAATACCACGCGGATATCCCAATATCTCTTGTCAAATTCCTTCGGCAGAGCGCCGCAGACATCCGCCAGCCCTCCGGTCTTAATAAACGGAACGCATTCTGACGCAGCAAAAAGTATTCTATTCATCGCAAATCCCTCCCCCAAAAAAGCTAAACTTCAGCTAAAGCCTGTTCCAAATCGGCAATAATATCATCGGCATTTTCGATTCCAACGGAAAAACGAATCAAATCCGGTGCCACACCGGCTTCAATGAGCTGTTCGTCCGTCATCTGGCGATGCGTATGGCTCGCCGGATGCAGTACACAGGTTCTCGCATCTGCCACATGTGTCACAATCGCTGCCAACTGTAATTTATCCATAAATCCAACGGACACATCTCTTCCGCCCTTCAGACCGAATGAGATGACGCCGCAGGTTCCGTTCGGCATATATTTCTCCGCCAATGCATGGTACTTGTTGTCTTTAAGTCCCGCATAGTTGACCCACGCGACCTTCTCGTGTGCATTTAAGTATTCCGCCACCTTCTGTGCGTTCTCACAGTGTCTCGGCACACGGAGATGAAGGGTCTCAAGCCCTACATTCAGAAGGAAGCAGTTCATCGGAGAAGGAATAGACCCCAAATCTCTCATCAGCTGTGCTGTCGCTTTCTGGATATAAGCTCCCTTGCCGAATTTCTCAGCATAGACAATCCCGTGGTAAGATTCGTCCGGTGTGGTGAGCCCCGGAAACTTATCCGCATGTGCCATCCAGTCAAAATTGCCGGAATCAATGATGGCTCCCCCCACACTCATCGCATGTCCGTCCATATATTTTGTGGTGGAGTGTGTAACAATATCCGCTCCCCACTCAAACGGTCTGCAGTTGATTGGCGTGGCAAACGTATTGTCCACAATCAGCGGCACTCCGTGCTCATGTGCGAGTTTGACAAATTTTTCAATGTCTAATACAACGAGAGACGGATTGGAGATAACCTCCGCAAACACCGCCTTCGTGTTCGGTCTGAACGCCTTGCAAAGCTCGTCATAGGAGGCATCCGGGTCTACGAATGTGCACTCAATCCCCTGTTTTTTCATAGTCGTTCCGAATAAATTGAAAGAACCTCCATAGATAGAATTGGAACAGACGATGTGGTCGCCCGCCTCACAGATGTTAAAGATTGCAAAATAGTTTGCAGCCTGTCCGGAGGAAGTCAGCATTCCCGCATAACCGCCCTCTAACTCTGTAATCTTTTGTGCCACTGCATCGTTGGTCGGATTCTGCAATCTCGTGTAGAAATAACCGGTATCCTCGAGGTCGAACAGTCTGCCCATCTGGTCGCTGTCATCATATTTAAACGTCGTGCTCTGATAAATCGGAAGCACTCTCGGCTCTCCGCATTTTGGCTTCCAGCCTGACTGGATACATTTCGTTTCAATCTGATACTCTTTTTTCATTTTATGCCTACTCCTTCATGAATTAATATTTCTTATTTAATGATATACTATTTTGGCTTGAAATTCCATCCTTTTTCTAACAATCTTTTGTTGATTTTCACCATAATATGATACTAGGGTCAAAAGGGTGCTGCGCACCCATCGGACACAATATATGGTTTTGCAAGCTCGCTTGCAAACACATATATTTGTGCCGATGCGCCCCAGAGGGGCTTTTGACTCCGGCATTATATTATATTATATTGTACAAAAAGAGATGATCCCGGCAGATTCGTCGGAATCATCTCTTTCCTTTTATTCATCCCAGTTGTGATACACTTCCTGGACATCATCATCTTCATCTAACAAATCGATAATTCTGGTGAAGTTTGCAATGTCGGTCTCGTCCGTCAGTTCCACATAATTCTGTGGAATCATGGTGACTTCCGCCTCCGCCATCACGATGTTCGCCTTCTCTAACTCCTCGCGCACTGCCGAGAAATCCTCCGGTGCAGTCACAATTTCAAAGCTGTCCTCCTCCTCGGAGAAATCCTCTGCTCCTGCATCTAAAGCCATCATCATCAGGTCGTCCGCTTCCATCTCGCAATCCTCTTTTGCAATGATAATCTGCCCCTTCTCATCGAACATGTAGGAGACACACCCCTGTGTTCCAATGCTTCCATGACCTTTTGTAAAACAGTTTCTGACATTTGCGGCTGTTCTGTTCTTGTTGTCCGTCAGCGCTTTTACAATGATTGCGGTGCCGCTTGGGCCGTATCCCTCGTAGGTGACTGACTCGTAGTTTACATTGCCCGCATCGCCGGCAGCTTTCTTGATTCCACGCTCGATGGTGTCGTTTGGCATATTATTTGATTTTGCTTTCGCAATCACATCACGCAATTTACTATTATTTGCAGGATCTGGACCTCCCTCTTTGACTGCGATTGCAATTTCCCTTCCAATAATGGTAAAGATTTTTCCTTTTGCAGCATCATTTTTCTCTTTCTTATGCTTGATGTTGGCAAATTTGGAATGTCCTGACATAATATTTCCTCTTTTCTAAAATTATTTTATTCCATCCCGGATTGTCCCCGGGCTGGTCATTCTATGTTCATTTCCACATCCTGACTAGCGTCCTTGCCGTCGGAAGCTTCCTCCTTTGGAATCTTCGTCACTCTTACGCTCTGAATCATTTTATTCTCCACATGCAGAATTTCAAAATGATATCCAAATGCATCCGCACTAAGGTGTTCATCCTCATTTGGAATCTTGTCAATGAGGGAAATTAAGAACCCGTTTAAAGTCTCAAAATCGTCCTCTTCCAATGTGATTTCCAACACGTCTGCAACATCCTCGAGAGGCGCCATCCCGTTCATGACGAAACTGCCATCCTCCATTTTTTCCATCAGAGGCACTTCTGCATCGTGTTCATCTTCAATATTTCCTACGATTTCTTCTAAGATGTCCTCCATCGCCACGAGACCTGCCGTCTGACCATACTCATCCACCACGATGACTAAGTGATTCTTCTTAGACTGCATCTCCTTGAACAACAGATTAATATTTCTCGTCTCCGGGATGAACTCTGTCTCCCGCACCAATCCGTCAATCTCCTTGATTGGTTTTTCTAACAGTTCCTGCTCCTGACTGTCGTCAAGAACCTCCTTAATATGTAAGATACCGATAATATTATCGATATCCTCCTCGTATACCGGGAATCTGGAATATTTATTCTCCTTGAGGAATTGAACGGCATCAATGAACCTCATATCGCCGTCGATTGCCACAATATTCTTTCGATGGGTCATGATGTCCTTCGCCTCTTTGTCCCCAAATTCAAAAATATTGTGAATCATCTCTGCCTCACTCGCTAAGAGCACACCATGCTCATGCCCCTCGTTCACCATCGAGATGATCTCCTCCTCCGTGACATCGTCCGTTCCGATTAACGGATCCACGCCAAACAGCCTCGAGAACAGATTCGACAACCTGTCACCTAAAAGAATCAACGGTGTAAATACAATCTCGAGTAGACGAATCGGCATCACCAATGCAAATGCCCAGCTCTCCGACCTTCTCGCCGCGACCTTCTGCGGTGTCGACACACCAATAATCGACATCAAAAATAATACAACGACAAAAATAAGTATATTTTCCAGAACCGAAGCCACATATCCGCTCTCGCCTCCAAAAAAATAACTCTTCCACAGATCAATCTGCGTAAAACCGGCCAGCATTGTCAGAATCAAAAACAAGAGCTGGCAGACATGCTTAAACCGGTTCGGCCGGTCCGCATACCGCAGAATCAACTCTGCCCGTTTGTTTCCTTCCTCAGCATATTTCTCCATTGCAGCCTCGTTGATGTTCTCCATCGCAGCTAAAAATCCAAAAACAACCGCGTTTAAAAGCACCAACGCCACAAAAATCAATATCCCAATAGTGGGGCTCGCGCCATCGTCCATAAATTAATTTCTCCTTTTTTCTCACTGTACCTAAAAAAATATATTACAATTTGAAATGATAACATTTCTGCGCATATTCGTCAAGTTATGTATAAAGTTCGAGGCTGATTTCCAAAGCCTTATCGATCTTTAGCAAAATCTGACGGTCTAAATGGCATACTTTGTCTTTTAATCTTGTCTTGTCTATTGTGCGAAGCTGCTCTAACAGCACCACAGAATCCTTCATCAGATCATATTTTCTGCTGTCTAGTTCTACATGTGTAGGCAGCTTTGCCTTATTCATCTGGGATGTGATTGCTGCACAGATCACCGTCGGACTGTGCCGGTTTCCCACATCGTTTTGTATGATCAGCACCGGACGGATTCCTCCCTGCTCGGAACCCACGACCGGTCTTAAGTCTGCATAAAAAATATCACCGCGTCGAATCATCATTTCTACTCCATAATTTTTTTCTTTACGGATAGTATTTCCACTTTTTCGTGATGTATTCCATATGTAACATTTCTTTTATGCATTTTATTTACCGCTTATTCTCCGAAGTAGTCTCTCGCTCCGACTTTTTTCCCGTCTCTGTAGAACACCCTCGGGATTCGCTTCCCTAAATCACACACGAATTCATAGTTAAATCTTCCCGATGTCTCTCCGAGTTCCTCAAGTGTAATCACCTCATTCTGATTTTTTCCAATCAGCGTCACCTCATCCCCGATTTTTACCTCCGGGATGTCTGTGACGTCCACCATAAACTGATCCATACAGATTCGTCCGCGGATCGGTGCCCTCTTTCCGTGAATCAGAACGTACCCACGGTTAGAGAGTCCTCTGCTGTATCCGTCCCCGTATCCCACCGGAATCGTGGCAATGACTTCCCGCGACGAAGTGACATAGGTACCGCCGTAGCTGATACTCTCCCCTGCCTCTAACGTCTTGACATATGCCACATGACTCTTTAGCGACAACACCGGCTTTAAGTCGATTTTGCTCTTGTCAACCTCCTCGGATGGCCAGAGCCCGTACAATGTAATTCCGGCACGCACAATGTCCATGTTGGCATCCTGCATCTCCACAATACCCGCGCTGTTCGAACAGTGGTGATACGGAATCTCGATTCCTCTCTCCCTAAGAAGTGCAATCATCTTCCGAAAAAGTGCAAGCTGTTCCCTGGCCGAAGTCTTATCCGCTTCATCCGCCCTTGCAAAATGGGTAAAGATTCCTTCCAATATCATATGCGGAAGTTTCGAAATCCGTTCCACAAGCGCCGCAGATTCCTCTGTCACCTTCATTCCAATCCGGTTCATGCCGGTATCCACCTTGATGTGAACCGGGCACTCCACGCCCAACCCCGCTGCGGTCTCTGAGAGAATCTCCGCCATCTCCAACGTAAAAACCGCCGGGCGAAGTTCGTTTTTCAAAAGGACTTCATATTCATCCGGAAAGACGTAGCCCAACACCAGGATTGGTTTTTTGACACCGTGGCGTCTTAAGATGACCCCCTCCTCCACAGTGGCGACCGCAAAACCATATGTATAGGAAAGCGGCTCGATGGTCTCCGCAATCTCTATCGCGCCGTGTCCGTAGGCGTCCGTCTTGATGACAGGCATAATCTTCGTATCCTTGCCAATCTTTTGATGCATGGACTCCATATTATATAAAACAGCATCTAAATCGATGTCTGCACACACTCTTGTATACATATTCTCACTCATATTCGTGCCTTTCTGCTTTTCTCAACACAATTTTTATACCCGCGACTAAGTCTTCTGCCATCATACCATAAGTACCTGTCTCTTTGCAAATCTCATCGCCCGCCATTCCGTGCAAAAACACCCCAAGCGGCGCTGCCTCCCCCACGGAAAGCCCCTGCGCTGCAAGAGCCCCGATAATTCCTGCGAGGACATCCCCGCTCCCTGCGGTCGCCATACCGTTATTGCCAGAGAGATTTAGAAAGCTCTGCCCATCCGGGAGGCTGACGATTGTGCGCGCATCTTTCAAGGCGCAGACCACATGGTATTTCGCGGCAAACTCTTCCGCCGTCCCGATGATATTGCTCTGTATTTCCAAAATCGTCTTATCACAGAGCCGCCCCATCTCGCCAAGATGCGGTGTTACAACGACATCTGTATGTATTTTATCAAAAAGTCCCCTGTTCTCAGCCATGAGATTTAAGGCATCGGCATCGAGAATCATCGGTACAGCCGCATTCTCCGTCACATATTTTACGGTGTCCGCCATCTCTTTTCCCCTGCCGACTCCCGGTCCAAGAACGACGACATCCGCCCATTGAAGCGCCTCCGCAAGTTTTTCCCAACCTGCCCCTTTTGCAGCGTAAGTTGTAAGGATTGCCTCCGGGACTGCCGTCTGTAAAATCACGCGGTTTTCCTCCGGTGTATACACGCGCACAAGCCCACAACCTGCGGCATATGCAGCTCTCGCTGCAAGAACCGACGCCCCTGCCATGTTGACAGAACCCGCAATCAAAAGCAGTTTTCCATAGCTTCCCTTGTTCGTGTGGCTCCTGCGGGGCGGAAGTTTTGCAAGTTCCTTCTTCGTATAGGCTGCAAGGGAAGGAACCTCTCCAAGCCAGCTCTCCTCCTCAATTCCCATGCGGCGGACAAAAACTTTCCCGCAGACTGATGCCCCCGGCCAAAGGTAATGTCCTCTCTTTCCATAGGCGAAGGTAACGGTAATATCTGCACGGAACGTCTCCCCGAGCAGTGCCCCGCTTGACGCATCCACCCCGGACGGAATATCGATTGCAAGCTTTGTGCCCCTTCTCCGGTTCATCTCTCGCACAACATCAGCGTACTGTCCTTCCAAATTCCGCGAGAGCCCGATTCCAAAGAGCGCATCGACTACAAGTGTCGCATCATCCTGCCCGGGCAGTTCCCGTTTCACCTCAATCTTGTATGCACGCAATATAGCAAGCTGTCTCGCAGTCTCCTCCGTCGCTTTCCTCTCGTCCCCGACAAGGACGACTGTGACCTCATTTTTTTCTAAAAAGAGGAGTCTCGCGAGTGCGAGTCCGTCCCCTCCGTTATTGCCGCAGCCGCAGACCACTAAGGTCCGTCCGGCATCAATTTTCTCCTCTTTGATGACTGCGGCCGTCTCGAGGGCAGCCCGCTCCATCAGCACCAGTGAAGGTACCTGATAACTCCCTACCGTATTGGCGTCGTATTTTTTCATTTCACGACCGTCGACAATATATTGCAAGAGAACACCTCCCGATAAACAAGAAGTGCTTCACCCGGGGCAAAGCACTTCTCCTGTCTCACTCTTTTTCTTTTCCTTTTCTTACAATGTTGTAGGACAACTGCATTAAACTGTCCGACAGATGTACGCTCTCCACAACGACGTCCTTATTTTCAATTTCAAGATCGACATGTGCAAAATTCCAGATGGCATGTACGCCAAGTCCTACAAGATGGTTAGCGACACTCGCTGCCTTCTCCTTCGGCATTGTAAGTGCGGCGATATCCACCTGATTCTCCCCGCAGAAAGAATCCAGCTCATCAAGCATATGAATCTTGATTCCGCGGACGGTGACTCCCGCCAGAGCAGGATTGACATCAAACAGTCCGATAATCACAAATCCAAGCTTCTCGAACTTTGTGTAGTTCGTCAGCGCCTGCCCGAGATTGCCGGCTCCCACCACAATAATATTGTGGCGCTGATCCAATCCCAATATCTTACCAATCTCTTCGTATAAATATTTTACATTATAACCATATCCCTGCTGTCCGAATCCCCCGAAATTATTCAGGTCCTGACGGATTTGAGATGCAGTCACATTCATTCTCTTACTCAGGTCGTTCGACGAAATCCGCTCCACACCGTCATCTAACAATTCACCCAAATATCTGTAATAGCGCGGCATCCTGCGAATGACCGCCTGTGATATCTCTTTCTCTTCCATTCTAATTACGTTCCTCCTAGTTGACCTCTGAATCATATTATAATGGCTTTGGAGATAGATGTCAATGTGTGAAATTTTTAACTAACTATAGCTGAACGGATAAAGTCTCCCACTCTTCGTAGAGTTCTTCAAGCCTCTTTTTACAGGTTTCCTGCTCTTTCACGAGTTCTCCGAGCTTCGCGGAGTTGGTGGCATTCTCCGGTTTTGCGCATTCCTCATCGATTTCCGCCACGCGCTGTTCGAGCGTCTCAATCTCTTCCTCCGCCTTTTTCAACGCGTTCTCAATCTTCCTGATCTGCGCCTGTTTTGCCTTCTGTTCCTGCCAGTCGAGCTTCGTCTCCGTCTTCTCCTCCTCCGCCTGCGCAGGTGTCTCCTCCTTTTTCACATAGAGTTCCGCCATGGCATCATGCTTCTCGAGATAATAATCATAATTACCAATGTAGTTAATCAGAGTTTCCCCCGTCAGCTCGAGAATTCTTGTCGCCGTCTGATTGATAAAATAACGGTCGTGCGACACATAAAAAACAGTTCCCGTATACTGGTTGAGCGCAGATTCTAAGATTTCTTTGGACGTGATATCCAAATGGTTCGTCGGCTCGTCCAAGATCAAAAAGTTAGCATCGGAGAGCATCAGCTTAGCGAGAGATACCCTGCCGCGCTCCCCTCCGCTCAAGTCCGAAATCCGCTTAAAGACATCGTCCTCCGTAAAAAGGAACGCCGCTAAGACATTGCGGATCTGTGTCTGATTAAGCGCCGGATAATCATCCGATATCTCCTCAAAAATTGTCTTGTCCGCATGAAGAAGCTGATGTTCCTGATCGTAATACCCGATATGTACGTTCGCGCCGAGTCTGACAGTGCCGCCGTCCGCCTCCACCAACTCATTGATTATCTTTAGGATGGTCGTCTTTCCGGTTCCGTTGTTGCCGATGAGTGCAACGCGCTCCCCGCGCTTAATCTCAAAAGCAAGATTCGAAAAGAGCGTCACCGGAGGGTAGGACTTCGAAAGCCCTTCGACAGCGAGCACATCATTTCCGCTGACCACGTTTGGCTCTAGGACAATCCTGATGTCAGTATTCTCCTCCGTCGGTTTTTCAAGGCGCTCGACCTTGTCTAACATCTTCTCACGGCTCTCTGCCCGTTTGATGGACTTCTCACGGTTAAAAGATTTCAGCTTGGCAATGACTTCCTCCTGATGTTTGATCTCCCGCTGCTGGTTGTAATACTGTTTTAACAATGCCTCACGCAGAGCCGCCTTCTTTTTCGCATAGTCCGTATAATTTCCCACAAATTCGGTCGCCCTGTGCCGGAAAATTTCAACTACCTTTGTCACGACACGATCCAAAAAGTACCTGTCATGGGCAACGATGATGACCGCCCCCCTGTAGTTCATCAAAAATCCCTCCAGCCAGCGGATAGATTCCAAGTCCAAATGGTTCGTCGGCTCGTCCAAAAGTAAGATATCCGGCTTTGTCACGAGAAGTTTTCCCAGAGAGACCCTCGTCTTTTGCCCGCCGGAGAGTTCCTCCATCTTCTTCCCAAATTCCTCCTCCAAAAAACCTAAACCCTTTAAAATGCCCACGACCTCACTGCGGTAGGAGTACCCGCCGGAGAGTTCAAAGTCATGTGAAAGTTTGTGGTAATCCTCCAGATGTTTCTCGAGTTCCGCGCCGGATAGATGGTTCATCTTCTCCTCCATCGCGCGGAGACGGTTCTCCGTCTCGATAAGATCCGCCTTCGCCTCAAGAACCTCCTCATAGATGGTGCGATGTCCGGTGACATCCTGATACTGTGCTAAATATCCGATAGATTTTCCTTTTGCGACAACGACCTCGCCCTCGTCAGGGGCAACTTCCCCCATAATAATTTTAAGCAGCGTAGACTTGCCGGCACCATTGATGCCGACAATCGCTGCTTTCTCATTCGCCTCCACATGGAAGCTCACTTTTTTTAAAATCTCCTCCGTCCCGTAGGACTTTGAAATGTTCTGACACGATAAAATCATAATAACCCTTCTAATGTTTCACGAATTGCCTTGATGAACTCCTCGCTGTTTAGGACAGTCGGATGTTCTAACGTTGTAATCAACGCAAGGTCCTTGGTCATTTTACCAGATTCTATGGTGGTAACACAAGCCTTTTCTAACTGGTCTGCAAAATTCTGCAGCTCTTTATTGCCATCTAACTCACCGCGCTTTCTCAACGCCCCTGTCCAGGCAAAAATGGTTGCCACGGAGTTCGTCGAAGTCTCCTCGCCCTTCAAATACTTATAATAGTGGCGCTGTACCGTTCCGTGCGCCGCCTCGTACTCATAATTTCCGTCCGGCGATACAAGTACGGATGTCATCATAGCCAGTGAACCGAATGCGCTTGAGACCATGTCGCTCATGACGTCCCCGTCGTAGTTTTTACATGCCCAGATATAGCCGCCCTCCGATTTCATGACGCGCGCGACAGCATCGTCAATCAGAGTATAGAAATAAGTAATGCCTGCGGCTTCAAATTTTTCCTTGTACTCCGCGTCGAAAATCTCCTGAAAGATATCCTTGAATGTGTGGTCATATTTTTTGGAGATGGTGTCCTTCGTTGCGAACCAGAGATCCTGTTTTGTATCTAAGGCATAGTTGAAACAGCTCTTTGCAAAACTCTCAATCGAGCCGCAGAGGTTGTGCTGTCCCTGCACGACTCCCGCACCGGTAAAATTGTGAATCAGTTCTCTCGTCTCTGTTCCGTCTTCTGCGGTATAGACAAGTTCGCACTTTCCGGCACCCGGAATCTTCATCTCACTCGCCTTGTAGACGTCGCCGTAGGCGTGGCGGGCGATTGTGATTGGTTTCTTCCAGTTTTTCACACAAGGTTCGATTCCCTTAACGACAATCGGGGCGCGGAACACGGTACCGTCAAGCATGGCACGGATTGTTCCGTTCGGGCTCTTCCACATTTCTTTCA
>CAZBUW010000005.1:0-53289 GCA_964495195.1 uncultured Roseburia sp. | reverse complement strand
ATAAAATCTTAAGTTTCCCATATATACAATTCTTGTTCGTGAAACAACCCTAACACTTCCACCAGCTCATATTCCCTGCTTCCGAAACCGAGCGCTGCCGCCGCCTCAATGGTGTGAACTCCGTTTCGGCTCTCGACTCTCTCGAGGAAATGCTTTTGTCCCGGGGCGTCTGTCGCCGCGTACACGAGATCGATGCACGCCTGGTCAATCGCAATCGGGTCTAAGGATGCAAGAATTCCGATGTCTTCCATGCACGGGTCCTCCGCAACCTCACAGCAGTCGCAGTCGACGGACATATTTTTCATCACATTGATATAGACGATATTCCCATCAAAATATTTTACAACGGAGGATGCGGCATCCGCCATGGATTCTAAGAAGGAATCGTGGTCGGAAGTCCAGATTTCAGAAGGGTCTCCGGCTCCGTGGATGTATGCTTTTCCGTAGGAGGAGGCACAGCCGATGGAGAGCTGTTTTAAAGCCCCGCCGTATCCGCCCATTGGATGTCCTTTAAAATGGGACAATACCAGCATAGAGTCGTAATTTGCCATATTTTTTCCGACAAAGTTTTTCTGGATGACTCTGCCGTTTGGAATGGCAAGCTCAAAATCCGGTCCCTCCGCGTCCATCAAATCTACATTGAAATATTTTTCCCAGCCGTGTTCCTTCAAAAGAACTTTGTGCTTGGCGGTTGTGTTGCGGGCGCCCTCGTAGGCGGTGTTGCATTCAACTACAGTTCCCTTTACATATTCAATCATCGGTCTCCAGAATTCCGGTTTTAAAAAGTTCTGGTTCCCCTTTTCGCCGGAGTGGAGTTTGACCGCAACTTTTCCGGTCAGTTCCTTTCCGGTGAGCCGGTAGAGCTCTACTACCTTCTCAGGACTGATTTCTTTTGAAAAAAATACTTTTGACATAATGATTCCTCCTCGTTTCTAGTTTTGTCTTATTATAAACCCTGAAGTTGACTTTAAGTCAAGAATACTGTTTTCTGGAATCTAGTGTTCTGGCACATTGGCATTTCAATTATGCTAATTGTCAATATGTCAGAACACTAGTCTTCCTGCTCCACCTGTATGGCGTTCGGGTAAATTCGCTCCATCCTTGTATCATCGAACTTCTCGTCAATCCAGCACTCTAGTCCGTTTGATGCCGGAACACCCTCCGCTCGCAAATCATAACGCACCAATGCCGCGCACGATACGAACACGTTTACGACCATGAAAACAAGCAGAACCCAGGTGGCGATTTTTCCGATTCTTATCGGAAAGCGCTCAATCAATTTCGAAATCGGCGGATAAAGTTTTTTGAACCACACGACGGCCGCGATGCCCCAGAAAAAACAGTAGAGCAGGTTGATTCTGCCGCCGAGGTTGAACGGAATCTCGCTGTAATCCCAGAAGACCGTCCCAAAGAAGACTTCCGTAAACAAACTACATACATATTCGTACATGCCGCCAAGGAATGTCCCCATCAGAAAGAGAAAAGAATCCGAGCGGTCGCGATACTTATATAAAAGTGCCGTCACCGCAGAAATCGCAAGTCCCCAGACGATGCTGAACGGCCCCCAGACCACACTGCTTCTGCTCATCCATACGCCCGCCGTAATCCGGCAGAAAATTGTTTCCGTAATATCTCCGAGAAATGCCCCGATGAAAAACAGCATTACAATCTTATAAAAATTACATCCGTAGGCAAAAACGGCAGGATTCTTCTCCTGCGCTTTTATAGTCTTTTTCTGCGGGTAAGCCTTCGTGATACGCCTGTTTACAAAGCGGTAGATTTTGTCGCCAAGCTTTCTGCTGACGGAATCTAACCATGCGTCGGTCTCCTGCCACCGCTCGGGATGCCTGCTCCGCTCCGTCAAAACGATGACGGTCGCGGCACCGTCTATCAGAAGAAGCACCACAAGCCCAAGAATTGCTATGTGTAGTATGATTCCCGGCAGAAGATGATAGATTCCAAGAAAAAGAGGATTGCCCCACCTGCACATTAAAAGACCGAGAACTCCCCAGAGTGCGGCGGTCGGCAGGCTGATATAACCGTCCAGATTCGCCGGAAGGGCGGAATAATCCCACCACCTCTCATGGTACATCTGTTCTATCAAATGTCCGCCAATCCATTCGACGAGAGACGCGAGCACGGCGCTTGCAAGAAACAGCCAGATTCCGGAGAGTTCCCCGGTCACAGCCGTAATGCTTAGCGCCCCGATTCCATAGATGATGCAGAACGGCCCGTTGATGATGCCTCTGTTTGAAAATCTTTTTTTCCGAATGGCTGCAAAGATGGTTTCACCGAACCAGCCCAAAAATGAATAGATAAGAAACAGCCAAAGTGCCTGCCAGAACAATTCCATAGCTTGCCCTTCCCTTCTGTAAAAATTACTATTATTTTATCATAAATTTGATCAAAAAAGTAACAAAACTTTCATTATGCGCAATTACAGTTCTTTTCAAATTTCCTCCTTCCTGCCCCAAAGGGCATAAAAAAAGAACCCAAAGTCTAACGAAACTAATCTCCGCTTCTTCGAGTTCTTTCTTTTCTCTTCTTTTTCTAATATAGCACACTCCCGAATGGAAATCTAGGTTCCTTTAGGATACCCCTTTTTAATTATGGTTGTGACCTTCATATGTTATCTTCAGCCATACTATCGCATTTTTGAGGCTAATTCCATTTTCTTATATCCCATAATAACTAACATTTCATCCAAAGAATTCAATAAAGATTCTTTTGCCATTGGAATTAACTTATGCGTGGCAATTTCATCATAATCATCCAGCAATTCCTTTAATTCAAAAATAATATCTGAAACAAACTCTATCTTTAATTTTTCATCCTTAGTACTGATATTTAATTCAACATTTAATAAAATACTCTTATCTTGCTCATCTTTCGGTGTCTTTATTCCTGCTTTACATTCCATACCAATTTCGAACTTCTTAGCTAAATCTGGGGAAATAAATATGTTGGAACTGATTATTTTTTGTTTTACGATTTTTGCACTAATTTCCTGCATATACGGACCTCTCTTCTTTAAACCAAATTGGTGTTTCATGATACATTGTTGCATCTCCCATATCTGCTTTGCTTTCCCAGTTAATTTTCTCTATCCCATAGGGTATACAGATGATTGTCTCTTTTGCAGTCTCTTCAAAAGACCTTTCAATGGCTTTCATTACATATTGATTTAATGTTATTTTCTGCTTTGCTGCCTCTAATGCTACCTTTTTATGCATTTTCGGTGGAATTCTAACATTAAATGTTCCCTTAAATTCTTTATCTGGATTTTTCCCTATTTTTTCACACAGTTCTAAATAATTATCAATGCTTTGTTCAAACATTTTCTTCAATTCTGTGACCGAAGTCCCATGAAAATTTAATGAATCAGCAATTCCAAATACTTCTCCTACAAAAATTTCGTCTTCTGCATCAAATTCAACAGATGCATGATACCCTCTATATTCCAACATTGAGATCATCTTATCACTCCTTGCAAATTCTATTCTAATTCTCCTATATCTCTTAAAAATGCTATTGTAGCACTTACTTGATACCGATACAGTTCATTTCCTGGATGCGGCTGATCAAACTGTAATATTCTATTTGTTCCATCATGAACAAATCCTATCCCGGAACCTCTTCCTCCTTGAAACTTCTTGCAATTACATTTTCCCATCAATGCATCCAATTCTCTCGTTGTAAAGTTCTTAGGACAGGGTTTCCTACACAACTTCTCAAGCAACTCTTTTTTCTTTGGCATCTATAAGTATCACCACCCCTTAGCTTATTATATGCAACTATCTTTTAGTTACACTAATCGTATCATTTTTTCTAATGGAATTCAACCAAATTTTCAAAATCTGCTTTGCTGCCTCTTTTACATGCTGTTTTCTTCTCCGGTTTCTATTTTTCATCTCATATACTTCTTTGCAATTACAGCGACAGATCCCTTTTTGTAAAATAAACTCCGCCCGCGGCAAAAAGCGCACTGCCAATGATAAACAGAATGAAGCATGGCGCAATTGCCTCTCCGTCTCCGGCAATCAGCCCGTCCGCCGGAAGCAGCGTATAGATTGTCATGTATTTCAAAAATTCCAGATTCTCCCCCATGCCGGCAAGCATGTTGAGAAAGAAAAGCAGAATCGGAATTCCCGCCCCAAAGCAATAGTAGTACTTCGAATCACTCGATACGCAGGAGGCGAAAAAAGCGATGCCGGCCACGGCATACCAGAGGGTGAACGTCCCTGCATTCAGCGCAAGATACCGGACAATGTCCAAATCTCCCGGGAAAAAGACCTGTGCGGATACAATTCCAACTACAGTCATACATGTCATCAGAAAAAGCAGCCAGAGTATCAGCGATAGAAACTGTGTGACAATGATTTTTCCGCGCGAATTGCTCGTCGCTAAAATCCCGGCGAGAGAACCGTTGTCAATGAAGCTCATCACGAGCTTATTTACCGCGACAATAATAAAAATCAACGGAAACAACAGCATGATAAAGCCGTACAGATAGACTTTCATCCACTCTAACAGGGAGGCAGCCACACCGCTCATCCCCATCGCCGCCATCATCTCGGGCATCATTTCCCGGTAGGCATCGAACATATCGGCAATCTTCGGATCATACATATAGATGATAACCGACGTATACATCAGCAAAAACAGGAAAATTATAAGAAACGGCGCCAAACAGGATTTCATATTGTATTTTAACATTGGAATGCTTAACATTTTCATTTTCCATCCTTTCCATAATAGTGCAAAAATACATCCTCCAAGCTCTGGATCGCAATCTGCAATTCCACCGGCTCGTGCGCTGCAATAATTTTGAGGCTCTCCGCCACATTGCGCTGCACCAGCAGTTTCACCACGTTCCCCTCCTTAGACTGCACGGTAAGCTGCGGCTCGCCCGCTAACCGTGCCGCCTGCTCCTCATCCCGCAGCGTTACGATGTATACCTGATTGCGAATCTCCTTGAGAGCTGCCATCTCCACGATATCCGCAATTCTGCCCTGACGGATAATCGCCGTCCGGTCACAGGTGCGCTCCACCTCCTCAAAGATATGGGAAGACATCAGGATTGTGGTTCCCCTTTTCTTCTCCTCTAAGATTAAATCGACAAAACGGTTCTGCATCAAAGGGTCGAGACCGCTGGTCGGCTCATCTAAAATTACAACTTTAGGTGAATCCATAAAAGCGGTCACCAGCGCGATTTTTTGTTTCATTCCCTTGGACATCTTGCGGATTTTCCCCTCCGGGTTCAACTCGAACATGTCGATCAGCTGCTTCATCCGCCCACTGTTTTTTACCCCTCTCAACTGTGCGATAAATTGTATGTATTCCATCCCCTTCATGTTCTCCACAAAGGCAATCTCACCCGCCAGATAACCGACTTGCCGGTGAATCTTAGAAGCCTGCCGGAAGCAGTCAAGGCCGAGAATCCGAAGTGAGCCCTTCTGCGGTCTTACGAATCCCATCAGCTGGCGGATTGTCGTGCTTTTTCCGGCTCCGTTCGGCCCGAGATATCCGAATACCTCGCCCTCTTTTACGGAAAAACTGATGTCGAATACCCCTCTCCCCTGCCCGAAATCTTTTGTCACATTTTGAATTTCAATTGGATTCATCGGCTCTCTCCTTCCTTGAATTGCACTAACAGCTCATTCAGATTTTTAGTATCGATATCCCTTTTTATCTTATTGACCAAATATACGCACCAGTATGCAAATACGAAAAATGCGAAGAACAGACCGGTGACCAGCAGATTCCGATCGAACCAACCGAACAAATAGGATGCTCCGGTGTAGAGGAGGCTGCAGAAGGCGCTCTGTCCGAATTCTTTTTTTCCAAAATGCTCCGCCTCATCAAAATTGTCCAAAAGGTAAATCTGAAGATAGCCCATCAGATAAGCCGACAATATCATCTCGCACATGAAGAGCACGCTCGCCTGAAAGACACCCGTACACGCCAGATAGATGCAGTAAAAAACGAGAATGCTGTAAAAATACAGGCAGGCCTTGTACTCAATGGAAATCTCCCTGCTCACGAAAAACTCCCAGTTTTCTTTGTATTTCGCAATCCACGAAACGCTCTTTTTACTCATATTCCCTCTCCCCCTTCAAAATCTGCCTTAAGATTCCGGCGTATTTTCTCGATATCATGACCTGTTCCCCGTTTTCCATCGTGGCACGGATTCTGCTTCCCGGCTCACTTTTCAAATATGAGATCCGGTAGATATTGATAACCATGGATTTTGAGCACCGGAACATTCCCTTCTCCGAATAGCAGCGCGCCAGATGCTCCAGGCTCTCGTTCACCCTGCATACCATATCCTTCAAATAGGCATAGGTGTCACCCTCCACACTCTCAAAATATAAAATCTGTTCCGGAAGAAAAAAATGCTGCCTGCCGTCTGCAACCCCTTCCATCTTCTCCCCGAAATTCTGTATAATCAAAGCGATAGACTGTATCTCATGATTCATCTTCTGATAGCGGATGATCACCTCATCCTCCCCTTTCGCAATCTGTTTCATCGTAAGTTTCATCGCATATCACCTTCTCTGCTCTTATCGTAATTAGATTATATATAAAAAAGAAAGGCCCACGCAATAGCGTGAACCCTAAGTTGCAAAAATGTGCTTTAAGATGCAGCTCCCCACTAAAAGGTCTCAAGCAGCCCGGAGATTCCCTGTTCCTCATAGATTCCCTTGTAATACTGCACTTCCCCCGCGATGAGTTCGTCAATCACCCGCATTCCAAGCAGTTCCACCGGCGCCTTATCATCCGTCATGACATAATTTCCCGCCTCGTAGGATATGAGATTTTCCGCAACCTGTCCCATCAGATTTTTCAGACTCCCGTCGGAAAGCTGCGCCGCATGAGCGCTTAAATTTTTTACCATTGCACCATTTGCGGAGGCAAAGAGCTCCCGGTTCGTGGAGCCGTTCACGTCCACCGTGTAGACCTCTTCGAACACGCTTGCAATCGTATCAGACAGATACTGGTTGATATTTCCCTCCTCATTTCCGCGCATGTTCATATTTACAACCATAATTCCATTGTCGCTTAAGTGTTCCTTTACCATGCTAAAAAATTCGACCGAGGACATCTGAAACGGGATTGTGATATCCTGGTAGGCATCGACCATGATGACATCGTATTTCCCGTCGATTGCATTTAAGTATGCCCTGCCGTCGTAGGTGGTCACATCCACCTCCTCCGGCAGTTCAAAATAGGTTCGTGCGAGGTCTGTAATCTTCTCATCAATCTCCACTCCCTCGACATCCATCTCACCAAAATATCGCTGACACTGTGTCGCGTATGTTCCGGTTCCCATTCCAAGAATCAGCATTCTGCAGTCGGAAGGGTCCTCCTTCTCCGTCATCAGCGGCGCCGCCATCGCATAATCGTAATACATGCCGGTCAGCTCCTCGCCCTTCATGAGCACCGACTGCACGCCGAAGAGAACATTGGTGGATAAAATCACGCGGCTGTCACTCTCCTTTACCTGAAGATAATTATAAATAGATTCCCCCTCGTAGGTCAGATCATTCTCCCAGAAGGCGAAACTGTCCGATGTGCCCGTCAGACAGCACAGCAAAAATAGGACTACACTTACCGTACTTTTGACGGCACCCGCTTTTTTGCTGATAAAATAAATCAGACTTAATCCCAGAAGAATGCCGGAAAATATCAGGAACGTAATCGAGGTTCCGACCGCAGGAATCGTCACAAACGTCGGCACAAATGTCCCGATAATGCTTCCGATTGTATTAAATGCCCCTAAGGTTCCGACAGTTTTTCCACTGTCGGCAAGACTGTCGACCGAATATTTTGCGAGGGACGGCGTCACTGTTCCAAGCAAAAACAGCGGAAAGACAAAGATAATCATACAGGCCGCAAATGCCGCCCAGATTAAAAAGTTGCTGTCGACGGCAAAAATCAGCACCGCTGAGATTCCGAGGACAACGTATTTTCCAAGAACCGGAATCGCTGCAATCCAGACCGCCGCCACAAGAATTCTCGCATAGAGCCTGTCCGGGTTCGGATTTTTGTCTGCGCTCCTCCCACCGAAAATATTGCCCAGCGCCATCGCAATCATGATGGTTCCGATAATGATTGTCCACACAATCTGCGAGGAACTAAAATAAGGTGCCAGCAGCCTGCTCGCGCCCAACTCTACCGCCATCACGGACATTCCCGCAAAAAATTCAGTCAAATACAAAAATAGTTTGTTCTTCAAAATATCATGTTCTCTCATAAAGTCCCCCACTGCATTGAAATTCATCTGTTGCAGCCCTCCGCCGCAACACTTTAATAGTAACAGTTTTTGGATGCAGATACAATAGAAACCCAAACATATAAGCAGTTACACCACATATTGTTGTATTCCATACTTCACTTGTGATACAATGAGCGCAAGTGAGAAGAACACGCTTGCGTGTTCGGCGAACGGCGAATGTCGACCATGAACCGCAGGTTCATGATACAATGAGCGCAAGTGAGAAGAACACGCTTGCGTGTTCGACGAACGGCGAATGTCGAACAGTGCAGGATATTGCCAAAAAGGAGCTCCCATGACAGATCAGACCGCCAGAACAAAACGAAACCAGTTTACCAGAATGTGCATCGGTGATGCTATCATCTCATTGCTGCACAAGAGGGATTTTGACACCTTAAAAGTGTCAGATATCTGCAAGAGGGCGGGAGTCTCCCGCATGACATTTTACCACTACTATAACACAAAGACGGATGTCCTCATCGATTACTTAGACACAATCATCCGGGAATACTTAAAATCGTCCGGAAAACAAGCTTCCTCCGACGCCTTCCACCAGTATCACCACATCTTAGACGCACTCAAATTCTTTGACCAATACGCAGATTTTTTCCTGACGCTCTCCCGCGCCGGACTGCACTCCTTCATTCTGACTACCATCAATGAATTTATGGAAGAGCAGATTCTTCCCTTTTTTTCCGGTTCCATCTACCAGCTCTACTTCTATGCCGGCGCCCTGATGAATCTCTTCTTGAAATGGGAGGAAAAAGGAAAAGTGGAATCCGCCGAGGAGATTGCCTCCATCCTGTCGCGGATTCCACTCTCTTAGCTATCTTCGGATTTCGTTGATAATGCGGTTGACTAACCCCACACGGTGAAACGGCGTCATCAGGTAGTAGCCGTCCGCCACATCGGAAAGCCGCTCTGCGATGGAGACAGAGAGTTCAACGGCGACATTTTCCGCCTCCTCCCTCGACATATCCTGCCGGTAGCGGCTCACAATCTCGTCATTGACGTGAATCCCCGGCATCTCGTTCTTCAGAAACATGGCATTCCGGTAACTTACAATCGGCATAATCCCGCAGATAATCTTCGCATCAACCAGCCCTTTCAAATCATAAATCCGCTGAATATCCGCCTCGGAAAAAATCGGCTGTGTCAGAAAATAGGAACATCCCGCCTCCAGCTTCTTCTGCATTCTGCGCGCGACGGCATCGATGTTCGTCCCCGCATAGTTTAAGGCTCCGCCGTAGTAGACCGGCTTCTCCCCGAACACTTCCCCGTTCATATGGCGCAGATACTCCATGAAACGAATGGAATTCATGTCGAAAACGCCTGTAATCTTCCCTCTGTTCTCCGGTCCCACCGGGTCCCCTGTAATGACAAGGAAATCACGGATTCCGTTTGCATGTGCCCCCAGCACCTCAGACCGAAGCCCAATCAGATTCCGGTCGCGCATCGCAACGTGCGGCATAATCTCTACTCCTGCAACATGTTTTGCATAGGCTGCGAGAAGTGAGGCATCCGCCCGCGACCTCGCCAGCGGTGAATCGGAGACGGTTATCATATCGACGCCATTCTCCTTGAGCGCAAATATCCCCTTCTGGAATTTCTCCATCTGCGCATCGAACGGCGCGTCAAGTTCAACTACAAATACTTTTTCATCTCCGGCACAAAGTTTCTCCATAAAAGCAGTCGTCTCAGCGAGGCACTCCTCCTTCTCCTCCCGGATTGCGCGAATCTTTTTCGGTTGGACAAAACCGCCTTCTGACAGCAGCTCATGCAGCGCCGCGATATGCCTTGGCGTCGTCCCACAGCATCCGCCAATCATATTTGCGCCCATCTCCACAATCCCCTTCATCTGCTGGGCATAGTAGGCAGGCTCATTGGAAAAACGGAGTCTGCCGCGCAATTCCTGCTGATATCCGGCGTTCGGGAGCACCGACAGCAGCATTCCCTCCGGAAAACTCTGCCGCTCCAGAATCTGCTTCATGTGGACAGCCCCCACACCGCAGTTCAGACCGAAGATATCGATTGCCTCTGTCTTAGCCGCCTCTGAAATCAGCTCGTCCACGCGATAGCCATGCTGCGTATATCCCATTGGATTGACGGAAAACTGCGCCACGACAAAACTGTCCGCACATTGCTCCTTGCAGTAGGCAGCGAGCTTTGGCATCCATTTCCACTCGGAGAATGTCTCAAATACAAATGTCGTAATTCCCTCCGCCAAAAAAGTGTCAATCATCTTCTGGTATTCCCGCAGTAAATCGGCCTCCTTCTCCTCGGCAGACTGGCGAATCGGCCCGATGGACGCTGCAATCGTCACATTTTTTCCACATTCTTCCACGGCACATCTCGCGTTAGACACCGCTTTTTGAATCACCTGCTCACACTGTTCCCACTCTGGAAAAAGATGATGATTCACAGCGAATGTGTTCGTCCGAATCCACTGTGCCCCCGCCTCAATATATTCCTTATGTATCGCTACAATCTGTTCGGGATGACGCAGATTCGCCTCCTCCGCCTCAATCTCCGACGGATATTTCTGTGTATAGTAGGTGCCCATGGCACCGTCTGACAAAATAATTTTATTAGTGTCTATCTTTCTCATATTTTCTCCTTCAAAGCCTCTTCCACCCATGCCGCAATCCGCCCGAAGTGAATCACAAGCTCATCCTCGTAAATGTAGACCGGAACGTTTGCGTCCAGCGGATAAATCGTCGGTGTCACATCACATTCAAAACAGTAAGTGATAATTGTCTTCTGGTACGGGTCCACCATCCAGTACTCCCGCACACCCGCATCCTCATACTTGCGCAGCTTGAGCAGGCTGTCTTTTCTCCTCGTGCCCGGGGAGAGCACTTCCATCACAAAGTCCGGCGCTCCCATGACATTCTGCGGCACAATCTGCTCCTTCCTGCAGACAATGATGACATCCGGCTGTATCATCGTCTTCTCATCACTGTCAAGCTGAACATCCACCGGGGAGATAAACGGAGTACAATCGCAACCCCTGTCCAAAATGTAATTTGCGGCCTGCCGGTACACTTCCCCTGCAATCATCTGGTGAATTGTCGTCGGGGAAGCCATGTCGTAAAAGCGGCCGTCAATCAGCTCCACGCGCTGCTCCTCCGGCAATGCACGATAGTCTTCCACCGTATACTCACCCTGTCTCCCGCCGGTCATGTACGGGGATGTCTCCCTCGCCCTGGGCTGCGGCGCAAAAGACGGCTCCTTAAAAATAGCCTCCAAAGCCTGAATGGTCTCATACCGCGGGCTTGTCGTCTCCCCGTTGAAAATCTTCTGGATTGTTCCAACCGGAATACCGGACAACTCCGACATAATGGCGTAGGTATAGCCCTTCTCACGCTTCCTTCGCTTCATCTCCTCAACCGTCATGAAAGCTCCTCCCCTCTGTTTCTTCTTACTTGCGATTATAACAAAGAAACGGTCAAAATGCAACCGCATTTTAACCGTTTCTGTTTCGATTCGGTGTGAATTCGGTTATTTTTCCACAATTGCCACACCGTATTTTTCAAGAATCAACTCCCCGTCAAGTTCCTTTTTTCCCAGCAGATCATAACCGGTACAATCCGCCACCCTGCGGGTCTCCTCAGAACAGTTCAGATAAAATTCATACGTCTTATTGTCCGCCGTCCGGACATGCCTCTCCACGCCCTCCGGAAGCTCTCTGTAAGGCACTCCTGCCTCCTCTAGCAGCGCTGTAAAGATATCGCGCATTTTCCGCTCGTCTAAGCGCGCCGCAACATAGTACGCGCATCCTTTTCCGTAGAAATGCTTCGTGACCGCCGGCATACCCGCGTAGTAATCACTCTCATAAGTCCCGAGTACCTCCACTTTCCCGGTGCGCAGTACTTCCGCATAATCGCGGACTTCGCCCACCGTACCGTCAGAAAACCTCACCGTATTGCCATCCTTTGGATACAGCGTATCTATCTCCTCACTGATGACACCGAACAGTTCCGACAATCCATCCCCCGGAAAACCTCCCAAAAAGCAGAGCTGGTTTTCATCGACGTACCCGGTCAGATAGGTGGCAAGGACGATTCCGCCCTCCCGGACAAACTTTTTCAATCTGTCTGCAATATTGTTTTTCAACAGATAGAGCATTGGAAGGACTACCACACGGTAGCTGTCTAACGGTTCTGCGGAGGAAATCACATCCATATCCACACCGAGCTGCAGAAATGCCTGATGCGTCTTTGCACAGGTTCTCTCATACTGCTTTGTGCTGTCGGCAAGTCCCTTCATATCCTCAATCGCCCACATATTGTCCCAGTCGAAAATCATGGCAGCCTTTGCATCCACAAGGCTTCCCTGCACATCCTTTATCTCCTTTAATTCCTCGCCGAGTGCCGCGACCTCCCGGAAAATGCGGGTGTCGTCCGCTCCCAGGTGGTCTAAGACCGCACCGTGGTACTGCTCGAAGGAACCTCTTCCCTTTCTCCACTGAAAATACTGTACCGTATCAGACCCGCAGGCGACGGCCTGCATGGAAGCCAGACGGTGCACTCCCGGGCGCCGCATTTTATTAAATTCCTGCCAGTTCACGAGCCCCGGCGCGCTCTCCATCAGCATAAACGGCTTCTCTCTCTTCATGGAGCGCATCACCGCGTGATCGAACGCGTTTCTCGCAAATGTATCCGCCAGCGTCTCATAGTCATTGTGGAATCTCGGGTAGGAATCCCAGGAGATCACATCCAGCTCTTTTGACATCTCGTGATAATCAAGTCCCGGAAAAAGCTGCATATAGTTTGTTGTGACCGGAATATGCGGTGTCACCTCTTTTAAATAAGAAATCTCCGATTTCATATAATCTGTCGTATTCCACGTGGTAAAACGTTTCCATTCGAGATTCAGCCCCATAATACTCGTCTCCCCGTTTGAAAACGGCGGCTCAATCTCCGAAAAATCCTGATAGGTGTGGCTCCAGAACGTCGTCCACCACGCCCGGTTCAGCTTGTCGATATCGTGATTGAATTTTTCCTCCAGATAGTTCCGAAAACGGCCCGCACAGTTTTCACAGAAACATTCCCCGTTAAATTCATTGGAAATGTGCCACATGATAAGCCCCGGATGATCTCCGACCCGCTTTACCATCTGTTCCAAAAGTTCATGCACTTTTCTGCGGTAAACCGCGGAGCTCATGCAGTGATTGTGACGGATTCCCTGATGTGCCTTTGTGCCGTATGCATCGACGCGCAGCACCTCCGGGTATTTTTTTGCCAGCCAGACCGGCTTCGCCCCGGACGGCGTCGCAAGAATCGTATAAATCCCATTCTGATACAGTTTGTCCATGATTTCAACCAGCCAGTCAAAATGGTATTCTCCCTCCCTCGGCTCATAGGTCGACCATGCAAAGACGCCAAGCGTCGCACTGTTCATCCCCGCCTTTTTCATCAGCCGGATATCCTCCTCTAAGATGTCCGGGCGGTCCAGCCACTGCTCCGGGTTGTAATCCCCTCCGTGCAGGATGCCTGAAATCTGTGGAAATAATTTATTTCGCTGCATAAAATCCTCCCAAAATTGTTTTTTCATCCATTATAGGAAAAGTTATTTCCACTGTCAAACCGCTATTCAATCGTTTTTCTTGCAGATTCGGCTATTTTTTGCAGAAGCGTGCACTGCCGGGCACACCAGTCGCATCCTACCCGGAGTTTTTTTGTCGAATAGGATTTTTCTATTCGACAAAAAAGGCACGGCCGCCACTGCGTCCATGCCTTTTTGTGTTGTTAAAAACTGTATTTATTTTTTCGTTTCCAGAAATTATCTCTGTACACGAGCTCCTGCTCCGCCCATGATTGCTTCAACTTCTTTTTTGCTTGCCATAGTTGTATCACCCGGAGTTGTCATTGCGAGTGCACCGTGAGCTGCTCCGTAGTTCACTGCCAATTCAGCGTCGCCTGTTGTCATCAAACCGTAGATTAATCCGGATGCGAAGGAATCTCCACCACCTACACGGTCCATAATCTCAAGTCCCTTGTAATCTTTTGCCTTGTGAATCTCGCCGTCTGCCCAGCAGATTGCGCTCCAGTCATTGACAGTAGCTGTCTTAACCTCGCGAAGTGTAGTTGCAACTGCTTTGAAATTCGGGTATGTCTTAGCAGCTTCGTTGATCATCTTCTTGTATCCGTCCAGATTTAACTCTTTTAAGTTCTCGTCGTTTCCTTCGATCTCGAATCCGAGGCAGGCTGTGAAGTCTTCCTCGTTACCAATCATAACGTCAACGTATTTTGCAATCTCCTTGTTGACTTCCTGTGCCTTAGCCTGTCCACCGATTGCACTCCACATAGATGGACGGTAGTTCAAGTCGTAAGATACGATCGTTCCGTATTTCTTTGCTGTCTTGATTGCCTCGATGACAGTCTCGCAGGACTGCTCAGATAAAGCAGCATAGATACCGCCTGTGTGTAACCAGCGCGCACCGAGTTCACCAAAGATATAATCAAAATCAAAATCAGCAGGGGTTGCTTTTGCGATTGCTGTGTTCGCACGGTCAGAACATCCAACAGCTCCGCGGATACCGAATCCACGCTCTGTAAAGTTGAGTCCGTTGCGGCATACTCTTCCGATTCCGTCTGTAGGCATCCATTTAATTAAGGAAGTGTCAACACCGCCCTGAAGGATGAAATCCTCCATCAGTTTGCCGACCTCGTTGTCAGCGAAAGCTGTGATCACACCTGTGTTCATTCCAAAACATCTTCTAAGTCCGCGGACAACGTTGTACTCACCGCCGCCTTCCCATGCACGGAAAGATCTTGCTGTACGGATTCTTCCCTCACCCGGATCAAGACGTAACATAACTTCACCTAATGATACTGCATCAAATTTACATTCGTTTGCTGGTCTTAAATTCAAATCCATTTTCTTCCTCCATTTTCCAATCGCCTGCGGCAATTGTCACATATAACAATTTTTGGCATTTTTTGTAAGCGCTTACACTCACATAATTTCATTATAACATAGTATAACACAAAATTTCAATTTTTCCTTCAAATATTTTGCCAAAAGATTGTTTCTTTCGCAATACAATCCCACTTTTTCCGTGCTAATCACAGATTGCCGGAATTACAATCTCCGTCCGATAGGAATTGACCGTACCCACAAACAGATAAACCGGCTGATAAAAACCCTTGCTGTCCGCCACATAGTCAAGCTCTATTTCCTCGACCTCGATATTCATCTTCTCCTCCCGCTCAAAATACCGGAATTTTCCCGCGCAGAGCTGCCCGTAAGCCTCCTGCTCCGACAAAATGGAAAAATCCTTATACGATTCCCCTCTCACAAGGTCATTGCGGATTGTTCCCATTTTTCCATTTTCGTAATAGGTACAGGACAGCGTACCATCCCATAAATCCTCCCCGTCAGAAAACGCATCCATCGTAAAAAGATATGTCCCCTCTGTCTGTTCTTCAAACTCGGCCTCCTCTGGGATTTCAATTTCATAATCGTTCTCTAACACGCCGCGGATTTCCTCCTCAAAAGCGCCCTCCCTCTCCGAAATCTCCTCCTCAGAAAAAGTCACCGAAAAATCTGTGTACTCATAAGTTCCGCCCACATAATTGACCCAGAGGGTGCATCCGCTTTTCCCATAATACACGACCGTGTCCTCATAGACATCCGTCGCTGCTTCATCCAGAACGGTTCCCGTTTTTTCCAAAAAATGCTCCGCCAGCTCTCTCGTCTGCTCCTTCGTCAGCACTTCTGCCCGGTACACCGGCACCTGCCTCTCCGCTCCGTCTAAGTCTAAATCCGTATGGACGTTCAACAGGTCTTTGTCGTATGGCATGATGTAAGCGTTTCCAATATTTCCCAGTTCCTGTCTCCCGTAGCAGGTAAAAATGGTGACGAACGCAAGAACCACCGCCATGAGAGGAATCTGAAGCGCAATCATCCCTCCCACATGCCCGCTCTCTTTTCTGGCAATCCTCACAAAATAGCGCACCATCGCAAATATCCCGTAGCCAACCATCGTTCCCAGCACATTGTTTAGGATATCATCCATCTCAAAGATGCCCCGGTTTAAGAGCAGCTGGGTCATTTCAATCAACGCGGTAAGAGCCAGCCCCGCCAGATATGTTCTCCAGAATTTTTGAAAAAATTTAACCCCGAGCGGCAATAGAAAACCAAGTGGCACAAACAGCAGGATATTCAGGATGATATTGCGCCACTCCCGCTCCGAAAAACTGTTCCACGCGCTTTTGTAGGCATAAAATAACGGCATGATTCTGCCATTTTCGTATCCTCCCGCTCTGCTAAGCATCGTCGCCCCGAACACAACCACCAGATAACACAAAAACACAGCTCCCCACAGCAGCATAAGTTTTGGGGGCTTTCTCTTTCCCTTTCCAAGAATTTTATAGAGAACTATATACCCAAGGAAATAAAGTACAGCGCAGACCGCCACCGCAGCCATTCCCAACAGCAGGTACTCCCTCGCAAGTGATATGATATCTGATATTCTCATTCGTCTCTTTACTCCCTTCCTTCCTATTAAATATGTGTTTGTGAAACGCTAAATTTCTGATAGGGCGCTGTACCATATAGACTATCCTCGCAGGGCACTTTGGAGCCGTCGGTACTTAGGTGCCGTATTTTGGCACCTTATGTACCGCTACGAGCGACAAGTAGCAAACGCGTGCCCTGCGGGATATTGTCTATATGGTACAACGGACAGTAAGAAAACAGCGTTTCACGTCTGCGGCTATTATACCACAACCCGTCCTGTTTTTCCTAAAAAATTTCGGGCGATTGCGGTCGCATCAAAACCCTATGACAGAACATTTAGAAAACGTTATATCCGCAATTCGGAACAAATGGAAAAATTATATTGTACAATAGGACAAGCCAACCAAGATTAGCACCTTTTGACACCCGAATCCAAAAAAACAAGAAAATCGTAAGAATCTGTCAGCAAAAAATATGATACAATGAGCTCCTATAGAGAAAAAAACAAAGGAAGTGTGCGATGAACGAAACGATTTTAGTTGTGGACGATGAAAAGGAGATTGCGGACCTCGTCGAGGTCTATTTAAAAAACGAAGGCTATCAGATTCAAAAATTTTACAATGCTTCCGATGCACTTGCCTGTACGGAGACTGTGGACATCAGCCTCGCCATTTTAGACGTCATGCTGCCGGATATGAACGGTTTTTCACTCTGTCAAAAGATTCGTGAAAAACATCTCTACCCGATTATCATGCTGACCGCAAAAGTCGAGGATGTCGACAAGATTACGGGATTGACATTGGGTGCCGACGACTACATCACCAAGCCTTTTCATCCGCTAGAGCTCGTCGCGCGGGTCAAGACCCAGCTGAGGCGCTACACCTCCTACAACAAGGGTACTTTCCACGAGATTACCGCGTACGATATCCGCGGTCTGCACATCGACAAAAGCAGCCACAAATGCCTCTTAAACGGAACGCTCCTCTCCCTGACGCCAATCGAATTCAACATTCTCTGGTATCTTTGTGAACACCGGGGCACCGTCATCTCCTCCGAGGAACTCTTCGAAGCAGTCTGGCAGGAAAAATATCTCGACAGCAACAACACCGTCATGGCTCATGTCGCCAGACTTCGTGAAAAACTTCACGAACCGGCGCGAAAGCCAAAATATATCAAAACAGTATGGGGGGTCGGCTATACCATTGAATAAATCAAAACGAAATCTTTCACAGTTGTCCAAAAAAATTTTCCGCCAATATATCCTGAGCATTTTCGCGATACCGGTCGCACTCATGACCATCTTTTTTCTGTCGTGGTTCATCTGCTCCCGGTTTGTCTGGCAAAAGAACAATCAGATTTACAACCTGCTAAAAATCCTTCAGGCGTTATCACCGATTATCATTGCACTTTTTACCATCTGCGGTTTCCTCTTCCTCTCCTTCCATTTTTTAGGGAAGCCCCTCAAATATCTCGACTCCGTCATCGATGCTGCAAAGTTCCTCTCCCACCCGAATGAGGAATCCATCTCTCTTCCGGATGAGCTCTACGACATCGAGAACGAGTTGAATCTCGCGCGCGAACAGTCGCTCCGCAACATCGCCGCCGCAAAGGAGGCGGAACAGAAAAAAAATGACCTCATTGTCTACCTTGCGCACGATTTAAAAACTCCTCTTACAAGCGTAATTGGATATCTGACTCTGCTTCGGGACGAACCGCAGATTTCTGCCGAACTGCGTGCAAAATATACCGGCATCGCCCTCTCTAAGGCGGAACGGTTAGAGGATCTCATCAACGACTTCTTTGAAATTACACGTTTTAACCTGACGACACTGACGTTGGAATCAGCGCAGACGAACCTAAGCCGCATGGCGGAACAAATCACCTCCGAATTCACACCAATTCTCGCAGAAAAAAATCTGACCTGGCGCACCTCCATCTCCCCGGACATCTCGCTTTTCTGCGATTCTTACAAGCTAGAGCGCGTCTTTGATAATCTGATCCGAAACGCAGTCAATTACAGTTATCCGGACAGTGAGATTTTGCTCACGCTCGACAGAAGGGAATACGGCGCCCTCCTCCGCGTCGCCAACCGCGGCAAGACGATTCCGCCGGAAAAACTCGCCCGCATCTTTGAGCAGTTCTTCCGCCTTGACTCCTCGCGTTCCTCCGCCACCGGCGGCTCCGGTCTCGGACTTGCCATCAGCAAAGAGATTATCGAACTGCATGGCGGCACCATTACGGCACATAGCGAAAATGAACGGATTACCTTTGAGATTTTTCTTCCGTTTTCCCCCGTCAATCCAATGTAAGAAAATTGTATGAATTTTTAAAGAAAATACAAAAACATAAAGTACCCTGTCCTGATAAAATTTTTCTATCAGAACAGGGTACTTCCTTTTTATAAGGAAGCGTTCCGACAAAAGAAAGGAATGATTTCAATGAAAAAACGTCATATTGCAATTCTTTTTGGAGGATGCTCCTCCGAATATTCAGTCTCCCTACACTCCGCATCCGCGGTCATCGAAAACCTAAACCCCGAAAAGTATCAGCCAATCCTCATCGGCATCTCTAAAGACGGCGACTGGTTCCACTATACCGGTCCCGTCGATGCCATTGCAAACGACACCTGGTGCAGCAAAACATTCTGTACCCCGGCCGCCCTGTCCTTTGGCAGAAAACGTCCCGGACTTTTTTGTTTCCATGGAAACAACGTGGAGCTGCTCCCGATCGACCTTGCCCTCCCAATCCTCCACGGAAGAAATGGGGAGGACGGAACTGTCCAGGGTGCGCTCGCTCTCTCCGGCATTCCGCTTGCCGGATGCGGTATCCTCGCATCCGCCCTCTGTATGGACAAAAACCGGGCGCATCAGCTTGTGGCAGGCGCAGGTATCCGTGTTCCAAAATCCCTGCTGTTACAAAATGAGCCGGATTTTAGGGAAGTCGGGCGCTTCGCGGCAAATATCGGTTTTCCCATCTTTGTAAAACCGGTCAAGGCGGGTTCCTCCTATGGCATCACAAAAGTGACAGAACAAGACCTTCTTAAGTCTGCCATAAAAAATGCTTTTGCATACGACAATGAAGTCCTGCTCGAGGAGGCGATTGACGGCTTTGAGACAGGATGCGCCATCCTTGGAACAACGGAGCTTACCATCGGAGAAGTCGATGAGATTGAGCTTTCCGACGGATTTTTCGACTTTACGGAAAAATACACCTTAAAGAGCTCCTCCATCCACGTCCCTGCGCGGATATCCGCAGAGACCGCCGCACAAATCAAGCAGACTGCGGCACAAATCTACCATATCTTAGGCTGCAGCGGCTTTGCAAGAGTGGACCTCTTTTTGACGCCCGATGGAGAGATTGTCTTCAACGAAGTCAACACCATCCCCGGTTTTACCGAACACAGCCGCTATCCCGGCATGATGAAGGCAATCGGTCTCTCCTTCGGAGAACTTTTAGACCGCATCCTGGAACAGGCGGTGATATCATGACAGACATCGTACTTGACGCTGACCGGATACACGAGGGAGATCTGATTCTGATAAACCGCCGCTATCCCTGTCAGTTCACCGCAGATACCACGCTTGTTCCCGTCGCGGAGCAATCTACCGTCCTGTATAACAAAAAAGCCGCCGTTCTGCTGAACGAGCTGATGTCCACCATCCACGGCTGGGATTTTATTGTCCCGGTCAGCGGAGCGCGCTCTTTTACAGAGCAGCAAAAAATCTGGAACGACAGTCTTACAGCGAACGGGTCCGACTACACCAAAACCTACGTCGCACTGCCCGGACACAGCGAACATGAGACCGGTCTCGCAATTGACCTTGGGCTGCGGCAGGAGCCGCTCGACTTCATCTGCCCCGCCTTTCCCTACACGGGTATCTGCCAGAAATTTCGGGAGGAATCCGTAAATTACGGTTTTATCGAGCGCTATCCCTCCGGAAAGGAAGATATCACCGGCATCGGACATGAGCCATGGCATTTCCGCTATGTCGGAATTCCCCACGCAAAAATTATGACCGACCTCGCTCTGACCTTGGAAGAATACCTTCCCTTCTTAGAGCAATTTCGCCATGGGATGAATCCCTACCACACTTTTGCAAAGGGGCGGGAGATTCTCGTCTCCTATCAGGCTGCGGCACCGGGCGGTGAGACAAAGCTCTCGCTCGACACCCGGTATCCCTACAGTATTTCCGGCAACAACGTCAACGGCTTTTTAATCACAGAATGGAGGTGACAATTTTGCATACCCGAAAAACTTACGGCGCACTCGACCGCTTCCGCCTCCTTGCGGCACTGCTTGTCATTGCCATTCATACTTCACCGCTCGCGGATTTTAGCAGCGATGCGGATTTTTTCCTCACGCGCATTCTTGCACGGCTCGCTGTTCCCTTCTTCCTCATGGTGACCGGGCAGTTTGTCCTCTCTAACCTCTGGAATCCGGACGGCAGTGTGAACCGGCAGACTCAGGCATACGACAGCATCAAATGCAGCTTGAAAAAGATGCTCACCCTATACGGCATCTCCATTCTGCTCTACCTGCCACTCGGCCTCTATGCAGATCACTACCAGAACTTATCCTTCCCTGTGCTGGCGCGCATGCTTTTATTCGACGGGACCTTTTATCATCTCTGGTACTTTCCCGCGACAATCCTTGGGACGCTGCTTCTATTATGTCTCGCCCGGTTTTTTTCCAGAAAAGCTGCCGGCTGTGTCGTCGCATTTTTGTATGTAGTTGGATTGTTCGGCGACAGCTACTACGGGTTTATCGAAGAAATCCCGGCTCTTCACACCATCTATGACGGCATCTTTTGCTTCTCGTCCCACACCAGAAACGGGCTCTTTTTCGCCCCCCTCTTCCTGCTGTTGGGCACTCAATGCGGACATAGGAAGCCACACCTCCCCCGCAGGATATTGGGAGCAGGCTTCCTTGGCTCTTATGCTTTGCTGACGCTTGAAGGTTTTGTACTGCACAATCTTAAAGTGCAAAGGCACGACAGTATGTATCTCATGCTGATTCCGGCGATGATTTTCTTCTATGAGTTCCTCCTCTCCTGCCGGATGCCTTCCGCAAAAAAAGCGCGGGACGTATCGACCTGGGTCTATATCCTGCACCCCGCTGTCATTGTAGGCGTGCGTCTGGTTGGAAAACAATTGGATATGACTAATTTAGTAGTTGACAACCATTTGATTCACTTTCTTCTGGTTGCAGCTCTCTCCTTCCCCGCCGCACTTATCCTCACAGAGCTTCCCCATGCAGGAGAAACTTTCTGTCTGAAATTTTCTCCCGGCGCGATGCCTCCCTCCGCCCCGATGTTCACATCCTATCCAAAGGATCGCGCATGGATTGAACTCGATACGGATGCGCTCGAAAAAAATGTCCGTTTTTTGCAGAGCAGACTTCCGGCGGACTGCACCCTCATGCCGGTGGTAAAAGCCAATGCCTACGGGCACGGCGCCGTCCCGATTGCAGGAGCACTCAACCGGCTCGGCATCAAGTCTTTCTGCGTCGCCTGTATTGAGGAGGGTATTGAACTGCGGAAAAACGGGATTCGCGGTGAGATTCTTATTCTGGGTTTTACGCACCCAAAGCTTTTTCCGCTCCTGCACCGGTATCACCTGACCCAGACCATCTTAGACTTCCGCTATGCCGCCCTGCTCGACCGGTGTGGAAAAAAAGTGCACGTTCATCTCGGCATTGACACCGGAATGCACCGGCTGGGCGAGCCCGCAGAAAACTTTGACGCCATCTGCCGCATTTTTTCCCTGAAAAATCTCATTGTGGACGGAATCTTTACCCATCTGTCCGCCGACGATGTGCTCTCCCCCGCAGAAAAAGCTTTCACAAGAAAGCAGGCAGACCTCTTTTTCGCCCTGCTTGACCGCCTTCGCGCACAGGGATATTCCGTGCCGAAGTATCACCTTCTTGCAAGCTACGGCATCCTAAACTACCCGGAGTACGGCGGTGATTATGCGCGCGCGGGAATCGCGCTATACGGGGTTCTAAGCACCAAAGACGATACCACCCACTGGGCAGAAGAACTCTCCGCCGTCCTCTCTCTGAAAGCCAGAGTCGCCTCCACGAAATGTTTGCACGCCGGGGAAAACGCCGGGTACGGTCTGGATTACACCGCCCCGCGCGAAATGCGAATCGCAGCTCTCTCCATCGGATACGCCGACGGTCTGCCGCGCGCCCTCTCAAACGGTGCCGGGTCTGTGCTGATCAACGGTCATTTTGCTCCGATTATCGGACGCATCTGCATGGATCAGACGCTCGTCGATATCAGTGACATCCCGGATGTGAATACCGGAACCATCGCTACCATCATTGGTTCCTCCGGTGCGTACCACATTTCCGGTGCCAGCCTCGCAGATGCTGCCGGAACAATTGCAAACGAAATCTATAGCAGACTCGGCTGCAGGCTGCCCCGCATTCCCCTGCGCCCGTCTAATTAATAAGTATTATATGTATTATTTGTGTTTTATATATTTTAATCATAATATTTATATTTCATTTATTATGTTTTTTCTTCATTAATTTTGCAAATCTACTGCCACCCGTCACCGCTAAAACGCGTCACGGTGCGCAGACTAAAAAAGCTGTTTGAATGCTATGCCTCACAGATTACCGCAGGCATTTTCATTCAAACAGCCATATATTCCCCAAAAACACGGAACAAAAAATAAAACTCTTGACTTTACAAGAGTTTTAAAGTGGAGATAGGGGGACTCGAACCCCTGACCTACGCGTTGCGAACGCGTCGCTCTCCCAACTGAGCTATATCCCCATGGAAAATATTATAGCACTTTTATTTTCATATGTGAATAGGAAATTTGCAGGATTCTTCATAAATCTCTCTGGTCAAAAAACAAATAACATGATAAAATATAATATTATGTGAAAAATAAATGCAGACTATTAGAAATAGAGGTACAAACCTATGATTGAAACACAAAAAACACACCTTTTTGAAGAGATGCCCATTCCAAAAGCAGTGATGACACTCTCCGTGCCAACCATCTTAAGCTCCCTTGTCATGGTCATCTATAATCTTGCGGACACTTACTTCGTCGGTATGCTAAACGATCCGATTCAAAATGCTGCTGTCACCTTGGCAGCCCCGGTGCTGATTGCCTTCAATGCCGTCAACAATCTGTTCGGCGTGGGAGGATCGAGCATGATGAGCCGTGCGCTCGGCGCCAGGGATTACGACACGGTATCGCGCAGTTCCGCTTTCAGTTTTTATTTTGCACTGATTTGCAGTGCACTTTTTTCCCTATTGTATACAACCTTCCAGACGCCGCTTTTAGCGCTGCTTGGAACCGAACCTGACACCTTCGCTGCCACCGCGGAGTACTTGAAATGGACTACAACTTTCGGCGCAGCTCCGGCTATTTTAAATGTCGTTCTCGCCTACCTGGTCCGCTCCGAGGGTTCCTCCCTTCACGCTAGCATCGGCACGATGAGCGGGTGTCTGTTAAACATTGTCCTTGACCCGTTCTTTATCCTGCCATGGGGACTCGACTTAGGCGCTGCGGGAGCAGGTCTTGCAACTTTTCTCTCAAACTGCGCTGCCTGCGGATATTTTTTCATCCTGCTTTTCCTCCGGCGAAAAAAGACCTGTGTCTGCCTGAACCCGAAGATGTTCGGCTTTCGCAAGTCGATTGTCCTTGGCATCTGTGCGGTCGGTATCCCGGCCTGCATTCAAAATATTTTAAACGTCACAGGTATGACCGTCCTGAACAACTTTACCTCCGCCTACGGAACCGATGCGGTTGCCGCGATGGGAATCGCCCAGAAAGTCAATCTGATTCCGCTGCAGATTGCACTTGGTTTCTCACAGGGAATCATGCCGCTCATCAGTTACAATTACGCTAGCGGAAATGCCAAACGTATGAAACACGCTCTCGTGTTCACTGCCAAATTAGCGCTTTCGTTCCTGTGTGTCGTAACCCTGCTCTATTACATCGGTGCAGGGCCGCTCACCGGACTGTTTATGAAAAATGAGGCCATCATCGCATACGGAACCAGATTTTTACACGGGCTTTGTATCTCGCTGCCTTTCTTAAGCATGGATTTTCTCGCAGTTGGAGTCTTTCAGGCCTGCGGTATGGGAAAACGCGCGCTCCTCTTTGCAATTTTAAGAAAAATTGTCTTTGAGATTCCGGCGCTCTACATCCTAAACCGTATTTTCCCGCTCTATGGACTCGCCTACGCCCAGTTTGCAGCGGAACTGATCTTAGCAGCTGCAGCGATTGTCTCTCTGATTCACATCTTCCGAAGCTTAGAAAGACGCCCCGACCGGTCTTAAGACCGGTCGGCCAGCCAGTAGGACGCATTCTCCCGCTCTAAGGTATTCTCCGAAATCATATCTATGATATTCGTCATAAAGACATCCTTTTTGATGGCATACATCGTATACTTTTATATTTTAATATTTATCTAATTAATTGTGAGTTCATACAGATCGTCAAATAGAATCTTCTCATTGACGATTTTTAACACCCTGCTCGTCACGTCTATCCTCGACACCATTCCCGTCACCCTGACGTACTCTCCATTAGAAAAATAGACCGCCGTCACGATATCGTTCTTCTTCAATTGCTGTAAGGTGCGATCTAGGACTTCCGCATAATCTTCCGTCAATTCCATTTTTGGAACCACAATTTTTTCTTTCTTTTTCAGTGCCTCCTCATAACCCTTTAAAGCGGCAAACGGCATGAACTGCTTTGCACGCTCCGCCCGCTCCATCCTCGGTCTATGTTCCACTCCTATGCCCTCCAATCTGCCTATTGCGCTCCATGGTGGTCGCTCCCTTCTCTAAATTCATGCCCTTTAAAATCGCATTCTTTCCATACTTTCCCTTGATATCAAGCATCGCCTGCTGAAGTTTGTGCTCCCGCTCAAGCTCCGCCGGGTCGGTAAAAAGATCATACTGCTGATACGCCTCATCAACTACATTATTAAATGTGATTGTTATGCGGTGAATGGATGTATAGGGGTCCACAATCTGCTCGTAAAGCTCCTCTGCATACCGCATAATCTGCCTGGCCGAGCTCGTCGTCACCCGCATGGCCGCCGTCCCGTGGGCAGGCTTTTTCTCGAAGCGGTTGTTGTACCCGATATGCAGTGTGACAGAATCCGTGACAAGTCCCTTGTCCACAAGTTCAAGGCAGAGCAAATCCACCATCTCCTTGACTAGCAGTCTTCCGCCCTCAAAATCTGCATCACACCCTAAAACCTGGCCGCTTCCAATCGAATTGGACTTCGGCTTATACGCCTTGATGTCCGCAATCGTCGTCGTCTCCCTTCCCCATGCGTGGTCAATCATCAACTCCGCATCAATGCCGAATGTCCTGTATAGTGCATCCTCATTCGCATGGGCGAGTTCCCCCATTGTCGTAATCCCCATCGACTGCAGCTTCGCGGCAAGCCCCCGCCCGATTCTCCAGAAATCCGTCAGTGGCTTATGGTTCCAAAGCCTCCTGCAGTAGCACTCCTCCGTCAATTCCCCGATGTGATCGGCGACGTGCTTCGCCGTGATATCAAGCGCAATCTTGGCGAGATAAAGATTGCTTCCGATGCCGCAGGTCGCCGTGATGCCGACTGTCTGATAAACATCATTCATAATTGTAATTCCAAGTTCCCTTGCACTCATCTGATACATGGAAAGATAGTCCGTCACATCCATAAACGCTTCATCGATACTGTATACGTGAATGTCTTCCTTCGCGATGTACTTCAAATAGACCTCATAGACTTCCGCAGAGTAATCGATATAGAGCTGCATCCTCGGCGGTGCCATGATATAGGAGATTCCTTTTGGAAGCTCAAATACCCGCGCCCTTCCCTTCACCCCCAGTGCCTTCATCGCCGGAGATACTGCCAGACAAATTGTCTTCTCCGTCCGCTCCGGGTCCGCCACAACGAGTCTGGTCGTCATCGGGTCGAGACCGCGCTCCCTGCACTCCACGGAAGCGTAAAAACATTTTAAGTCGATACAGATATAGATTCGTTCTCTCATTTTACTCTCCCATACCTTTCTGTCTTTTACCTTACACCAGAACATTTGTTCTGTCAAGAGGGTTCAAAAAAACCAGCATGCTTTCTCCCACACGCTGGTTTCTCTTACTGTAATAACTGAGTCGTTGCCTTGGCAATCATCTCCGCCTCAAACGGTTTGACGATAAAATCCTTTGCTCCGGCATCAATTGCATCTAATATAAACGGCTTCTGCCCCATCGCACTGCACATTACCACCTGTGCATTGCGGTCATAGTCCATGATATCGCGCACAGCGGACACTCCGTCTTTCACCGGCATTACAATGTCCATAAATACCATATCCGGTTCATATTCCTCATACTTTTTCAAGGCATCTTCCCCGTTCACTGCTTCATAGACCTCGTTGAAACCGACCCTTTCTAAGATACTGCGTATATGCAGCCTCATAAATTTAGAATCATCGCAAACTAGTACTCTTTTGTTCACACTCATCATTTTATACTCTCCCAATTTCCACTCTTTTTTCCCATTTGCATTTTGTTTCCATGACTTGTATACCACAAAAGTCAGGGCTTCGTCAAGCCTTTTTTTCACTAAATTTCTGATTCGAAACGCAGTCAAAAAGGTACATTGGAAACGCTCCGATTCCCCCTCCGTTCTCGTCTGTTTTCTTCCCTGCGTTTTCAGAACACTCTTTCCAAATCCTCGCGGCTTTTTCCACCGCCTGAAAAGCTCCCATTCCCATACCACAGAAAAAGGCACACAGCGCAGACAGCATGCAGCCGCTTCCGGTGATTCTCGAAATTCTCTCATCCCCGCCCTCAATCACACGGGTCGTAATTCCATCCGACACCACGTCTGTCCTTCCGCTCACTAACACGGCACAGGAAAATGTCTTTGCCAATTTCTCCGCCGCCTCCCTCTGGTTCTGCCGGTTCAACGACACCGCACTCTCGACGCCGCCCGACAGCCCCTGTTCGATATGCAGGAGCGTACATGCCTCCTCCTGATTACATCTTATCGCGGACACATTTACTTCTTTTAACAATCGGTCAATCCCTTTTTTTCGGAAAAGGCTAGCGCCCGCCCCCACAGGGTCTAACACCACCGGATGGCCAAGGCGATTTGCTTCCCTCCCCGCCAGAATACAGGCCTCAAATTTTGCCTCATCCGGCACCCCTGTGTTTAAGAGAGTCGCGTCACAGATGGCGGTAATTTCCGCCGCCTCCTGCACATCCTGCGCCATGATGGCACTTCCCCCTGCAGCGAGAAGAAGATTTGCCACCCCCTGCATGGACACCGGATTTGTGAGACAATGTACCTTTGGATGTTCAACCATCTAGATTCCCTCCTTCAGTCTTCCGAACACACCGCTTTTTTCAAACGCCTTTAAAAAACCAAACGCCAGCGCACTTCCCACAACCGTCGATATCAGAAAAGGAATTACATAGACGAACAGCCCGACCGGTTCAAGTCCCATCAAAAGCTTTGCCACCGGATAGGCAGCCATTCCTCCCAGAATACCGGTTCCCGCCGCTTCCGCCGCGCAGGTCACCCCAATCTTTTTGCTGACCGCGTACACAAGGCCGCAGCACAAGGCTCCGACCATGCTGCCCGGAAATGCCATCAGACTCCCTAACCCCAACAGGTTTCGAAGAAGGCTCGCGCCAAACGCGATGGCGACGCTCCACCACGGTCCTAAAAAGACAGCCGCAAAAATATTGACCATATGCTGCACAGGCGCACATTTGCTCCCTGCGATTGGAAAACTGATCATGCTTCCCACGACCGCAAGCGCTGTAAGTACTCCCGCCAAAGCCAGCTTTCTCGTTGCAAATTTTCCTCTCTTCATCTTCCTCACAAACTCCTTATAATAAAGTAATTCTATTTCATCAAAATATCTTCCTATTATATTTCATCTCCCCGAAATTTGCAATACTATAATCTGCCAATCTACAGCAAGTAAATTTGTCCGTTTCTTCGAAACAATTGAAAAACAAGGCCACAACGCATTGTAAACCATTCTCAAATATAGGTTTACAATTTATTTTCCCTTTTCATGGGCGTTTTCTATTTAACGGACAAATTTACTTTCGATTATTTTTTTAACGGACAGATTTACTGAAAACAGCCCTAATTGTAAACCTTATGTAAGATATGGTTTACAATTAGGGCTGTTTCTTTTTCAAAATTCAGTAATACTGTCCGTTTCTTTTATGAATTCTACTCTCTTTTTCCATATTTATACACATTTCTGTGCCTATTTCCAAGCAAGTAAATTCGTCCGTTTCTTTAAAATCAGTCATTGCGTCCGTAAGTAAATTTGTCCGTTTCTTTTTTTTTATCTCCTTTTTCACAAAAAAAGACACAAGCATCTGATTGCTTGCAAATCCAAAAAACATATGTACCGTAATCAGATTTACACGTAAATGCGCTGCTTGTGTCGTTCATGCTTCCTTATTCAATTTTTGCTTCGATAATCAAAATATTCTACAGCTTTTTCAATGGGCTCTCAAATCAGTCGATAAATAATTATCGCAAGAAGAACACCGATAATGCTCGCAATTGTTATTTTGATTGTCAGCGCGAAGGTCAGTACTAGTATTCCCAGATCTAACACAACGGGGCTTGTCAGTCCAAAACTCTGTCCGTAGGACAGCCAGGTAAGAGCCGGAATCTTAGCTGCCAGCTCTCCTAGGAATCCTCCTAGCACAATTCCTCCCAGCAACAGTAAAAATAAAGCCCAATTATTTTTTCCAAGCGTTCCTCTGCTCATTCTCTTTCCTCCTAAGCCCTCTTTGATCGTCTTAATCTTCTGATATTTTGCCGTCACAACTGATGGTAACCACCTGCCACGGAATCATTTTTCCACTGTTTTTCAGCGCTTCAACCGCCGCTCTCTCGAGCCCTCCGCAGCACGGTACTTCCATTCTGACGATTTTAATGCTCTTAATCTTGTTTCTTCTTATGATCTCACAAAGTTTTTCAGTATAGTCTCCCTCGTCTAACTTCGGACATCCAATTACCGTGATATGGTTTCGGATAAAATCCTCATGAAACCTTGCATAAGCGTAGGCTGTACAATCTGCCGCAATCAAAAGATTCGCATTCTCGTAATACGGAGCTGTCAGCGGCAGCAATTTTATCTGCACCGGCCACTGCTGTAACATACTATAGGATGCCACACTTTCCTGTGTTCTGTCAACCTCCATTTTTGCCTTTACCGCAGCCTCATCGTACTCTGCAGCTTCCCTCTCAACAATGGAGATTGCATTCGTCGGACAGGCTGGGAGACAGTCTCCTAAGCCGTCACAATAATCATCCCTCATCAATCTGGCTTTCCCGTTTACCATCGCGATAGCTCCCTCGTGGCAAGCTCTCGCACAGGCTCCGCAGCCATTGCATAATGCTTCGTTTATCTCGACAATTTTTCTAACCATAGTATTTTCCCTTCCTGCTATTACAAATTTTTCTTTATCATAGCAGAAATCTCTTTTTTCCTCCGTAACAAATGTTACATTTCTATAAATAACTGTCAAACGTCTCCTGATTGGTAATCACAATCTCTCTCTTATCGAGCCGGATAATCCCCTCTTCCTGCATCCTGCCCAATTCCCTTGACAGGGAAGGTCTCGTCACGTTCAGACTGTCCGCCATGGCTTCACGCGTAAGATTTCCGCCGATAATACCATTTTCGCTCTGGCGCGCAGCAAGAAAACGCACAATCTTCTCACGGATATTCGAACCGCCGAGAATTCTGAGTTTGACATTCATATGGTATGCCTTGTCCGCAAAGATCGTCATCAGATTGTACCACAGAGTACGGACAAACTGCTCCGTTCCCTGCTCAAGGAAAATTTCGTTATCCAAAGTCAAAAGAACAACATCTTCCGTTGCTTCCGCGTACATATCATACGCACGATGCTCCCTGAACGCATAGACCTCACCAAAGATTTCTCCCTCTCTCTCAATCTGTGTGATGATGACCCTTTTTCCCCCAGAGGTATCCTTACCTATAACAATGCTCCCTGAAATCAGCAAAAAAATCTTCCTCGGTATGTCATCCTCCGTAAAAATAAAAGATCCCTTCTTTATCTTTCGAATCTCGCTGTGATAATCTTTCAAAAGTTTTTCTATATCCCGCTCGGACATATTTCTGCACAAACTGCTGTTTTGAAGAATCCGGATTACTTTTTTCTCCACATTTTGCTCCTTTTTCCATCTTGTTTTTGCAGGATATCCTGCAATTCGATTTCATATTGCATTTTTCACATCATAGATATTGTGGTTTCTGACAAAAAATCCTCTAAATCTTGTTGCTTCTACTTATGTTCCTTCTTCCAGTTTGTAAAATAATCAATTCTCTCATCCACATCGAATACAACCTCGAGCACATCCTTTTTGATGCCTTTCTCCTGCTCCATATAGCTGAGGAAAGTTGTATACTCTGCCTTTTTCTGAATCTTTTCCCATACTTTCAATGCGATGGCATCCTTATTCTCTTCCTTCTTCTCCTGAATCTCCTGAATGCGCTCCGCCTGCTCGCTGCTTCCATTCACCGTTGCAACCGGCTTCTTGTAGCCTTCCACGATGCAGGTTCTCAACCACCCCATAAGATTCCGAATCTCCGGCTGCCCGTCTGACAATTCAATTGCCTCTTTCACTTTCTCCTCATCGCCGGATGCCAGCTTTAACAAAGTCTCCAAATCATCCTGATCGAGACCGTTATGTCCGATATACTCCTGCAGAGGGAACTCGTCCACATAATCATCAAACTTCATCTGTGTGTACTCTTTATTCTTCAGTTTGATGATACTTGCTGTATTTTTAACGCTCTCCACAATCGTGATATCCGGATCGTTCTCCCGGATATAAAAGCGGATTCTTCGAATCTTAGCGCCCCTGCCATAGCGTTCCACATCGTATTCAAACTGGATGTCCGACTTCTCTTTCAGCTCCTTTTGTGCGACATCTAGAACCTTTCTGCGAAAATCGTACCAAACAGGAAACTGCTTCTCAATCGCAATATTCTCATATATCTCATCCCATGGCTTGTTCGCGGCTACCGCTCTCTTGACACCTTCCTCATCCATATTTACCAGACCGATCATACACCGCAATTCATTAATTCCATATTCCTTCTGAATCACGCCGTTGTCCACGTCGGGATCAATCCGGTAGACTTCCTTCTTCAGCAGCTCATAAATACGATAACTGTAATTGTATTGAAACTTCATCAATGTCGCTAACTCCATCGTCGTAAAGTTCGCCTTCAGGTCATGCACATGCGGTGTCATATTCTTATTGAACGTAATTGTGAATTCGCCATTGATATAATCAGCGTTGTTAATCATGGAAAACGCTTTAAAATTTCCCTTTCCATCCTCCACAACGAGCTGATGTCCGGTCATAACTTTCGCAGTTTTTTTCAGGGTCTTATAAATATTGGTGTCATTTGTCTTCCCGAGAATCTGTTTGATTTCCCCCGGAAAAAGACGCGCCACAGGACAATTGTCAGCAATTTCAATTCTGGTCAATGCGATTGCCATCAACTTGTTTTCCAGCAGACTTGTCTTATATTTACCACTGATTAAACTGTTTGATTTTCTTAAAATAAGTTCATTATTATTTGTATTATTCTGATTATCCATCTTTATTCCCTTAAATTTAACGGTCAAATATACCTACACTCCTACTATAAGTATTTTCATCCGTCAATTCAAGCGATTTCTGCCATTTTTTTTCATTTCAGCACTTTTTTCAAAAAACTGCCATTTTTCAGTATTCTCATCCGTTTCTTTTATCAAATCAAACAAATTACAAGTGTTTTTGTCCGTTTCTAATCCTCTTTTTCAGTATTTCCATCCGTTTCTTTTAAACTTTCCCGAACAGATATAAGTCATTTTGTCCGCTTCTTTTCAGTCAGTTTTTCGCGGGTCGTGGGACATTCAAAGTAATATTGTCCGTTTCTTTTTCCTCCATATAAATTTGGAAGTAATATTGTCCGCTTCTTTTTGTCCCATAATCCTTTTCTTTCAGTAGCTTTGTCCATTTCATAATTCAGTAAAGTTATCCGTTTCTTTTCGTTTTTTACACCTCTTTTGACAGTTATTTCATCCGTTTCTTTCAGTGCAAAATGCCGTATCCAACAGTCATTTTGTCCGTCCTAACTGCTTTGAAATGGCGGATTTTCCACACATTTTCTTCTCTAAATAAAAAGAAATAAAAAAAAGTTGTTGTTATTTATCTATAATTTAACAAATACAACACGCGGTGAATTTTCCCTCTCTCCCAAAAAGAAACGGATAAAATGACTTACTTCCTATAAAAAAAGATCTGGTGAAAAACCAGACCTTCTTTTCTTTAAATTTAAACACGCTTTGTTTTGGCAAGTGTATCATAGAGCTCCTGATTCTTTTTATAATCCTCCATAATAAGAGTCTCTAAATATTTTGTCATATTCCCGTCAAAAAAGACTTTTGCGATATTGATAATATCCATGGTATCTTCTGTAAACAGTACATTTACCTTTTTGGCAATCCCTTTTTTGGTTGCCGGCCGTCCGACTTTATGTTTGACGGGGGCAGTCATTTCATCCGTTTCTTTTGGGGCTGCCGGAACAGTCATTTTGACCGTTTCTTTTTCTGGGACAACAGGTTCTTCTACTGCAATCGGAGCCGGAAGCTCACTGCGGGAGAAGACAGCCTCAAATGTGGTAGGGGCAGTAATCGGGGTGCTCAATGCAGGTTCCCAGCCGGCGAACGTATAGCGGTATAGGTCGTCATCCGCCTTTTCAATCGGCTGTGCCGGAGCGGCGGCGAGCTCACCGTAAGTGACCTGTTCTGTCTGAATGATGGAATCCCCCAGCTTGAAGTTCACCGTAAATGTGAGGGCCTCCTTCTCATATTCTGCATGAAGGACGGTATCTTCCGTGATTGTTTCCGGAGTTTTGTCCCAGCCCTTAAAGTGATATTGAAACATGGAATCGGGTGATTTGACCGGAAGTTCGTTCGGATAGGTGATTTTTTCCCCTTCTTCCACGTCGTATTCCTGAAAAATACTGGATTCATTGAGGAATGTAACGTGATATTTCGGTAGAGGTTCAGGTGAAGCTAATCCTTCATTTTTAACTTCAGGTGAAGTCTTACCATTCAATTTTTGCATATTTCCAAATATGTCAAGTGAATTTGCAGACGATTTCGATTTGGCCATATTAGATTACCTCCAACAGTTCTTTAACAAAATTAGCATAATCCAGAGAACCGGAGCATGCAGGTGACATTTCAAAGAGCGAGGTGCGCTTACTCTGTGCTTTTTTTACATCCTGGCAGATGCGAATCGGTGTCTTGAATACACGGAAACCACTCTGTTCACCGACATTTGGAAGCTGTTCCCAGATCGCTTTATCCTGTGCGTTTCTGACATCATATGCAGTAAGCATGACTCCATAGAAGTTCAATTCCGGGTTCGTATTATCAATTACATCATTCACTGTCTTGATAATGAGATTCAATCCGTCCACTGCGTAGACTTCGGCTTTGATTGGAACAATGCAGCCATTTGCCGCAGTGAGGGCATTCAGCATGAAAACGCCGAGGTTTGGGGGGGTGTCCATAATAATATAGTCATATTCGTTATCCACCTCTTTTAAAGCCTTTTTCAGGACATTATAGCCGCCAATATTTGAGATGAGTTTGCTCTCTAACTCGGTTAAAAGTGTATCTCCGGCAATGATATCTCCCATTTCGGTATGTTGAATTGCGTCTTTCGTGCTGCATTCCTGATTCATGAGGTCATAGATGGTATTTTCACCGCCCACGACAGCCTGATAGGTTGAGGTTGAATTGCTCTGTGGGTCGATATCAATCAAGAGGACACGAAAGCCGATGTGCTGGAGGGCGTCTGCAAGATTGATGGCAGTGGTTGTTTTGCCTACACCGCCCTTCTGGTTCGTGATTGCAATTTTAATAGCCATTTTTTTCTCCTTAACTTCTGTATCATAATGATGTAACGATTAGTCTCTTTTTTACTCTTGCTCTATTATATCAGTTAATGAAATTATTTCAATAAATTCGATAAAAAATAATTAAAATATTTTTTACGATGCTTGTATAGGAAATATAAGATAATTTAAAAGAATATAATATTGCAAAATAGAAAATTGAGGGTATAATAGTATAAAAATATTAAATAATTAATGAATTAAATACAAATAATAAGTATTAAAATTAAAAAATATATGATGTGATTTTAATGTAACTTTGGAATAAAGTAATATGAAAACATTTGAGATGATAAATATTGATTAAAAATATAAGGAGTATTAAATTGCTTAAAAGTGATTTATGGTGTATAAATATTTATAATAATATAAATATTATATTACTTCTTTTGAATATGTTGTATGATGCACACAATACATATAATACGTATAGTATTGAATGTTTATATCATACATATGATTAGCATATAACGCGACTTGAGTATAATTAGAATAAAACATATGAAAAAATAAAAACATATAAAATATATATAATATATAATGAATAAAACAAACAAAATATATAGATGTGTATAAAATGATTCGAAAATATACAAAATATAAAATATGCATTTTACATAACTGGGATATTTCATATATAATAAATATAATGTGTATAATACATATTATACATACCACAAATATGGAACGATATATATTGAAATTAACAAGGGGGTTAATAGGAACATACCAAAATAATAATCCCAATATTGCTTATGTATAAAAAAATATATAATACGCATTAAATTCATTATATGGCATAAACAAATTTGATGAATTATTATTTGACATAATACGAGATTGCGCTCCAACTGCTATCCCCTGCCAATCCAATCAGGGAGGGATTGAGGCAGAAAGTGTGTATTACTAAAAGTGTGGAATTGTTTTTTGGCGTGCTGGAAAAAAAGATTGAGTGAAATATGATAAACCAAGAAAATATAATGAATGAGTAAATATAATATATATAAAATACATAGAAAAAAATAATACATATATAATATATATCATATATTGCATATGTTACGTATGTTACGTATGTTACATATATTATATATATAATATATTGGTGGATAAATATTTATAATATTAATTTATGCATTAAATGATTACATTATAATAAATGAGTATTATAAATATAATCCATTAAAAAATATTTTGCGAAAAAAATCTATTTATAAAGGCAGAAACATATAATATATTTTTATTCCAATAAAAGATTTTAGGAATAAAATATATATGATGAATATAATACTATATTATAAATATAAAAAAGAAAAAATAAATTATATATAAAATACACACAAAACAATGAAAAAATATAATGAATAATAAACAAATAAAACGGTAGAAATATGCTGTATATATTAAAGCTTATATACATTATAATAGTGTTAAAAGTAAAATAAATAAAATATAATAAAAAAGAATTAAATAAAAGATACATATAATACGTTAAATATATAAAAGAAAATAAAAATATATGAATTGAATAATTAAATAAAATGCATATAATATGATTTAAAATAAAAATATGATACAAAACATAAATACATATGAAAACAATAAAAAATATGAAATGCATAATAAATATAATATAGATTGATTGGAACAAACATATAAAGAGAAAATAATATATAAAATATGCTAAAAAGTTTAAAAGAAAAATGCAGATTCAGAAGAATAAAGATAAAATGAAATAGTGCAATAAAAAAAGCATGAAAGATAAAAAAGATAAATTATATATATTAAGGATTGTAAATATTTAAAAGATAGTATATAATAAATTAACAAAAGAAATATTGAAACATACTTCTGGAATGGAGAGTGTTCCAAATCCCAGAAAAAAGAATAAGGTTACATAATATGTAAAAATGAATCGAATCTTGCAAAAAAAAGAAGACATGCAAGATTATTTGTCATGTAATCAACCAAAAGTACTAAATATGGGGAAGATTGTCGGTATAGAACAATATGTTGTGATTAGGCGCTTATAGTAGCGCTTTTTTTGTACAAACTAACAATTATAATGGGAATTTACGGATAGAAATACATTGAAATTTACCAAAAGATAAGATATAATAAAAGAACATAGTGCTAAACATAAGAAAGGATTTATGTACTTTATGAGAAATAAAGACGGAAAAGTGGAGAAAATGGGTGAAGGGAAGAAAAAAGCAAAAATAAATACAGGGTTTTTCAGCATCCGCAACAAATTGCTGATTGGTTTTTTAGTTCCGATTGCGTTCATGGTAGTAATTGCAGTTGCCGCTTATCAGAAAGCAGCGGTCGGGATGAGCAGTAAATATCAGGAATCGACACTTCAGACAATCACGATGGCGACGGATTATATTGATGTGAGCGAGACGTTCATTGAGTCGGAGGGAATCAAATATGCGTATGATTCTGAACTGAGCAAATATGCGATGGGCCTGTATGATGATGACTTTGGAAAAAGAGCAACGGCGCAGAACTCATTGAAGACCAGCATTCTGTCATCCCAGACAGCAAACCGGTTCATCAGCAATATCCATATCATCACAGATGAGAACAGGTACATGATATCGACAAAGAGCGGAACCGGAATGAAGGGAATCTACAGCAGTTATAAGGAAGAGTTAGAAAAAGATGGCAAATTGAAAAAATGGATTGACAGGCATGCCACACTGGATAAATATACCGGTCTGTCGGACGATGATTATATTTTGGCGTATCAGCTTGAGACACAGATGAAAAATGCAGTTATCGTAATTGACATTAAGGAATCTGCAATCAGGGATTTTATCAGCGGACTCGATTTGGGGGAGGGAAGCCTTGTAGCTTTTGTCACACCGAGCGGACGTGAAGTTGTCTGTCAGAACATGGGGGAGGGTGGCGTTGTCCCTTACGATGAGGAGGAGAGCGTTTTTTACGGCCAGCAGTTCTATCAGAACATCGGAACAGAAGAGAACATAAGCGGGGCTGAGAAAGTGAAGTATCAGGGAGATGATTATCTTTTCCTATATAGTAGAAGCAACAGGGACGGAGCTACCGTTTGTGCATTGGTTCCGCTGCATATCGTAACCGGACAGGCAGATGAGATAAAGACACTTGCAATCGGGTTAGTTGTTCTCGCATCCGTCATTGTGCTGACGATCGGAATCCTGATTTCGATGGGAATCCAGGGGAATATGAGAAAAATTGTGCTCAAGCTGGGGGAGGTTGCACAGGGAGATCTCACCGTCGAGGTAAAAGTAAAAGGGCGGGATGAGTTCCGTGGTCTGGCGGCATCCGCGACCAACATGATTCAGAATAATAAAAAGTTAGTTCACAAAGTAAATCAGGCGACTGATCAACTGGAAATCTCAGCGGGGGAAGTGAAGGAAGTCTCAGATATCATCAATGAATACTCTACCGATATCACAGAGGCCATTCACGGAATCAATGAGGGAATGACCAGACAGTCAGAGCACGCACAGCAGTGTGTTGAGCGTACAGACATGCTTTCCAGCGAGATGGAAGAGGTAAACCGCGTTGTGGAGAACGTGGAAAAATTAGTGGCAGAGACGGAAGAGATGATTAACCGGGGGATGGAGATTGTCCATAACCTGGGAGAGCGAGCAGTGCAGACGACAGAAATGACTACGAAAGTAGCGGAGAGCATTACGGAACTGCGAAAAGAATCTGAGATTATCAATGATTTTGTTCAGACAATTACAGATATTTCCGACCAGACAAACCTGCTGTCTTTAAATGCTTCTATCGAAGCTGCAAGAGCAGGAGAGGCAGGAAAAGGCTTTGCGGTCGTAGCGGAAGAGATTAGAAAACTTGCAGATGATTCCGCAAAAGCTGCAGGGGAGATTCAAAACAACGTGTCTCAGATTACAGCCCAGACCGTCAACAGTGTGGAATGTGCAAATCAGGCGGAGTCGATGGTTGAGCTGCAGGCAGGAGCAGTGGAGGAGGTTATTTCCGTATTTCAGGAGATGAATGACAGCATGAAGTCTCTCGTGGATGGACTGCGTGAGATTATTATCAGCACAGAGCGTGCAGATAAGGAGCGCGGAGAGACATTGTCGGCTGTCAAAAACATATCCGAGATTATCGAGGAGACGGCAAACAGTGCAGGCGTGGTACAGCAGACAACAATCCGCATGCAGAAAAACGTGGAAGACCTCAATCGGACAGCAGAGGCGTTGGGCAGCAATATGAACGATTTGAAGACAGAGATTTCCGTATTTAAAACAGAATAAGAGAGAAAAGAGAACAAATAACAAAAGAGAAAAGTCCCAAGGAGCAATCCCCGGGACTTTTTTGCGAAAAAAAGAGAGGAGAAGGATAGTTGCCATCTAAAAGAAAAAATAATTTAATGAGTATAAAACGTATTAGAAGATATATGCATATTATATGTATCACGGCGATGTTGTTCACATCGACGGGAATCGAGGCACAGGCAGGGCAGGAGAGGGACAGCGCAGGGATTTTTACCGAACAGGAAAAGGAGATGATAAGAGAGCTCCCGACATTGAAAGTCGGGTACCTTACGGATTCTAAGCCGATTGCCGAGACGGATGAGAATGGGGAATATCAGGGGATGACAAGAGAGATTTTTGACTTAGTAGTCAAAAAAATGGGGATTTCTGTAGAATATATTCCAATTATAAGAGAAAATCAGACAGAGGCATATCTGAGTGAGATGGGAATTGATCTGATTGCCAATTATGAATACAAGGAAGAGAACGCCGGTTTTCCCATAGAAAATGCCGTATGTTCACAACCGTATCTGAAATTGAATCAGGTATTTATTGTACCGACGAATGCTGTTATTACATCGGAGAGCGTTCTAAATGTGGCAGTTACAGAGCGAATCCTCTTCTCGACAGACAGCATGAGAGAGAATTATCCAAAGCTGAAATTAGTAACCTGTGATACCATAGAGGAGTGTTTTCAGAAGGTGGAACAGGGAGAGGCGGATATCATCCTTGCCAATCGATATCGTGTGGAACCCTATCTGATGAATCCGAAAAATAGCGGTTTACAGATGATACAGGCCAGAAATATCGACAGTGAATGCTGTGTTGCAGCGGTGAACGGAGGGGAGGATGATATTCGCCTGATTGCACTGATTGACAAGGCAATCGGTCAATTGTCGGAGGATGACATCAATACGATTGTATTCCGTGAGACATCGGATAATATCTATCGCTACAGCGCAAAAGATTTTGTGTACCAGTACCGCTATCTGCTGTTGGTTCTTGCGATGCTCGTCTGCGTTATTGTTGTTTTAGTGGTGCGGGCGCTGCAGACAAAAAAACGGACATTGCAGGTTATGGTATTGCAGAATCAACAATTGGAGAGTGCAATGGATGCGGCGAACAGCGCAAACAGGGCAAAGAGTGATTTTCTTGCGAGGATGAGCCACGAAATCCGGACACCGATGAATGCTATCATAGGCTTGACGACCGTGGCAAAAAAGACGACGAATGAGCCGGAAAAGATAGCCGATTATCTTCACAAGATTGAGACGTCCTCAAGGATTTTGCTTGGAATTATCAATGATGTTTTAGATATGTCAGCAATAGAGAAGGAAAAAGTAAAAATTGTCGAGGAAGAATTTGACGTGGAGAATTTGGCACATAATATCGTAGAACTGTATCAGGAGCAATGCAGACAAAAAGGAATTGACTTTCAAATGGCGATAGGGGAGTTGTCAAATAAACTTCTGCTTGGCGACAGCCTGCGCATTAATCAGATTTTGATGAATCTATTGTCCAATGCTGTCAAATTTACAGAGAGGGGAGAGAAAATCTTTTTTGAAGTGCGCCAGAAGGCGGTAACGGAGAAGGTGGAAACACTGCGATTTATTGTGTCAGACACCGGAAGAGGAGTCAGTAAAGATCTGTTGGATCGACTTTTTGTGCCCTTTGAGCAGGAGGATGACACGGCCGCTGCAAAACATCAGGGAAGCGGACTGGGACTGCCCATCACAAAGCGGCTCGTAGACCTGATGGGGGGCGAGATTAATGTGGAAAGCGAAAAGGGAAAAGGGACTAAATTTGTAGTTGATATTCCGTTCAAAATTCCGGAACAGAAAGTAATAGAAGAGCAGAGAGAGGATGTGACAGAGGGGCTCGAGGGACATAAAGTGTTGGTAGCCGAGGATATTGAAGTGAATATGCAGGTCATTGTTCTCCTGCTTGAGATGGTTGGAATTGTGGTGGATTGTGCAGAAGACGGGGAACAGGCGGTCAGAACATATCAGAATGCGAAGGCGGGAGAGTACGATGCCATTTTATTGGATATCAATATGCCTAAGATGGACGGATATGAAGCGGCGAGGGCAATCCGGGAGAGTGGGAGAGCGGATGCAAAGGCGGTGCCGATTTTTTCCATGACAGCAAACGCGTTTGCAAAGGATATGCAGGAGGCGTGTGACGCGCAGATGAATGGCTACATTATAAAACCGATTGAAGCGGAAACTCTGTATAAAATCCTGCAGGAGCAGTTTCAGAAGAAGAAAGACTGGGTGGAGGAGAGGCGTGGAATCCTGTTGGAAGCGGGGATCGATGAGCAAAAAGGAATCCGGCAGTTTGCCGGAAATGAACAGATATATCGAAAATATCTCTATGAATTTCCGGACTATACCTATTTTGCGGTGTTGAAGGATGCACTCTCGCAACAGAACGCAAAAGAGGCATTTCAGGCGGCACATGCACTCAAAGGAATCGCAGGAAACCTCGGCATGGAGCAGTTTCATGAAAAAATGGCACCGCTGGTCGAGGATCTGCGCGGGAAAGCGGATCTGTCGACTGCCTCGACCCGGATGGAGGGGGTGGAGAAGCAGTACAGCAGAATGGTGGAGGTGATTCAATCAGTGCGGAACTATTCTTGCAGCTGATTCCGGTTTCTCTGTTTAGCGGACTCCTCCGCATGGGCGTAAACCTGGGTGGTCAGGATGCTCTCGTGGCCGAGCTGTTCCGAAACGAGACTGAAATCGCCTGTTTTACGCAACATATCCATCGCATAGGTACTTCTGAGCTTGTGGGGCGTTATTTGCCTTGCCTGAGGCAAATGCGCGGCGAGAGCGTACTTTTTGACCAGCTTTTGGACACTTCGCACGCTCAGACGTTTTCCCCGGCAGGTGCCGACAGAGACGAGGAAGAGAGCGTCTTCTTTTTCGTCAGGCTCATAGGAGGCGCGTGTCTCGAGATAATCTTTTAACACTTCCCTGGTCTCATCGGAAAAGTAGACGGTGTCCTCCTTATCGCCTTTTCGCTGAACGTGGAGACAGCAGTGCGTAAAATCAAGGTCGGAGACATTGAGTCCGACAAGCTCGGAGACACGGATGCCGGTGTCTAGGAGAAGCTGGCAGATGCCGAGTTCCCGCAGCATATTTTTATCGTGAAAAATGCGCTGTCTCTCGGTCAGACCATCCCCGTAAGTGACGGACGATTTAAAGTCGTTCTTCTCGTCCGGTTGCAGATAAATCAGGTCTTTTTTCCGTTTCTTTTCACGGTCCACGGAGAGAAAAGGATTGCGGTCTAGATATTCATTCTTGCAGAAAAATGTCCAATAGGAACTGAGGCAGGCAAGGTAATTCTCCGCGGTGGCGGTCGAATTTGACCGCATGGAATTCGGTTTTGCGGGCTGCTCTAAGAGCCACGCCGTAAATTCGCGGATGTCTTTGGCTGTCAGCTTCGAGAGATCTTCATAGGTATAATGGCTCAGGTTTCTTCCTAAAAAAGCCGGATGGTTTCGCTGCAGATACTCAAGAAAAATCTTCATTTTGCAGACATAATCATATTGGGTCTTGGGAGTCAGGCGAATCTTGCGTGCGACATAATAATCGGTACAAAAAGCGGGAAGCTGCTTTAAAAGCTCCCTGGTTCTTTGGGTATCGAGTTGTTTGGTCTGATTTTTGTATTCGTTAGACATGGGATAGCGCCTTTCAAGTGTTCGTATAATATATGTTGTGCGAACACTTTATAAGTATAACACAACATATCATTTTTTTCTATAAAGTTTTGGATGTCAAAAGGTGCTAATGAAAACTTGAACTGTCCTATTACACAATATATTTTTGCATTTGTTCCGAATTACGGATATAACATTTTCTAAATGTTCTGTCGTAGATTTTTGCTGTAACCGCAACCGCCCAAGAAGCGCCGTCCAGGCTTTGCTTGGGCTCTCAGCAACATCCTGTTGCTGAGTTGCTAGATAGCGTGCAGAACATTAAGAAAATCTAATATCCTTCATAAGTCACAAATGCAAAAATATATTGTGCAATAGGGCAAGCACAATTTGGATTAGCACCTTTTAACATCCAAATCCTACAAAAAAATGATACATTGTGTTATCTGAAAGTGTTTAAAAATTGGATTCGACATATTTTTTGGCTGTTTGATAGGCTTCCTCGTCGCTGATGGCAAGGTAAATCATCATGTCATCATGTTCCTTAAGAAAAGCTTTGATCTCTGTGACGGCGACCTCTAAGGCGAGTTCCTGCGGAATGCAGTGACTGCCAATGCACATCATTGGAAAAGCGATAGATTTGCACTGGAGTTCCTCTGCAAGCCGAAGAGAATTTTGAAAGCAGGATCGAAGCGCTTCCGTCTCGTGATCGGTGCCGCCCTTCCAGACAGGAACGGTGGTGTGAATTACATATCTGGTGGCGGCACTGTCCCATTTGGTATAAGTGGCCTCTCCGACCTCAGCTTTCGCCTTGATGGTGTTTACAACTGCATCTGTAGTCATTTTGATGATATCATCCTGAATTACTTTAAATGCCATATTTTTTCCTCCGTTTGTGTGGTTGTTAGGCAGGAACACGTCAAGAGCCGTGCTAAATGTGCAGTACTCTGTCCCTGATTTCCTGTGTCCTGCCCTGATTCCAATATTGGCTTCCAATGTAACCGCATGTTCTACGGGCAACATTCATTGTCGTCTGATCCCGATTGCCGCAGTTTGGGCATTCCCAGATCAGTTTTCCGGCATCGTCGGTGATGATTTGGATTTCTCCGTCATATCCGCACTTCTGGCAGTAGTCACACTTGGTATTCAATTCCGCGTACATGATGTGATCGTAAATATACTGCATGACTGCAAGAACAGCATCAATGTTATTCTGCATGTTTGGAACCTCCACATAACTGATGGCTCCGCCCGGAGAGAGCCGCTGAAAATCTGCCTCAAAAGAGAGTTTGTCAAACGCATTGATTTTCTCGGTCACATGCACATGATAGCTGTTGGTGATATAATTTTTATCCGTCACACCCTCGATGATGCCAAAGCGTTTCTGAAGAGCTTTCGCAAATTTATATGTCGTGGATTCAAGCGGAGTTCCATAGACAGAATAATCGATATTTTCTGCCTCCTTCCACTTTTGACAGGCATCATTTAGCTTCTGCATGACGGAGAGTGCAAATTCTTTTCCCTCTCCCGTATGGCTCTTGCCGGTCATATAGCGTGTACATTCATAGAGTCCCGCGTATCCGAGGGATAACGTTGAGTAACCTCCATAGAGGAGCTGGTCAATTTTTTCCCCTTTCTCTAGGCGGGCTAGGGCACCGTGCTGCCAGAGAATCGGTGCGACGTCGGAAGGCGTGCCGAGCAGATGTTCATGCCGGATGCGGAGCGCCTTGTGGCAGAGTTCTAAGCGGTCTTCCATAAGTTCCCAGAATTTTTTAAAATCCCCGCGGGAGGAACAGGCGACATCGACGAGGTTGATTGTCACTACGCCCTGATTGAACCGTCCATAGTATTTTTGACCTGGGATATAATTTTTACAACGGCTCACATTTTCTGTGGTGCGGTCAGGCGTCAATGCCGAGCGGCATCCCATCATCGGAAAACAACTGCCGTTTTTTAATTCCTTCATAATCTTTTCGGAGATGTAGTCCGGGACCATGCGCTTTGCTGTGCACTCTGCCGCAAGGACGGTGGTATCCCAATATTTAGAGCCTTCGCGGATGTTGTCCTCCTCCAGAACATAAATCAGTTTTGGAAAAGCGGGTGTGATATAAATTCCCTTCTCGTTTTTGATGCCCTGAATCCGCTGGTGCAGCATCTCGTTGATAATCAGAACAAGGTCGTCCCTCTGCTCCTCCGGGACTTCATCAATATACATAAAAATAGTGACGAAAGGAGCCTGCCCGTTTGTCGTCATCAGTGTAATCAGCTGATACTGGATGAGCTGAACACCGTTTCGAATATCCTTTTTCAGGCGCTTCTCTGCGATGGCAGCGACCATCTCTTCCGTGTGGGGAATTTTCTGCTCGGTCAGTTCCTCACGGACAGATTTTTGCAAATGCTCCCGGCTGATTCCTACGAAGGGAACCAGGTGGGACAGGGTGAGGGTCTGACCGCCGTACTGGGAACTTGCAACCTGCGCTACAATCTGCATACTGATATTGCACGCCGTGGTAAAACGGTGTGGGCGGTCAATCTTTGTCTCGCTGATGACGGTTCCGTTCATCAGCATGTCTTCGAGATTGACAAGGCAGCAATTGTGCATTGGCTGGACAAAATAGTCCGCGTCATGAAAATGGATGATGCCCTCCTCGTGCGCCTCCACGATATCTTCGGTCAACAGATAGCGCCTCGAGATATCCTTGCTGACCTCCCCCGCCATATAATCGCGCTGTACGCTGTTGATAATCGGGTTCTTATTGGAATTCTCCTGAATAATCTCCTCATTGTTGCGGTTTAAGAGGGAGAGGATTTTCTCGTCCGTCGTGTTGCTCTTGCGCAGCAATTCTCTCTTGTACCGATGAATAATGTAGTTTTGTGCCACTTCGTAGCCGCGGAGCTGCATAATCGCCTGTATGACGAGGTCCTGAATCTCCTCCACCTGCATGAGATGGGAAGAATTCCGGCAGGCCTCCTCCACCATCTCCTCGATGACTTTGATTTTTTCCGGACTTAGCTGGCAGACTTTGTCGACGGATTCGTTTGCTTTTGTGACGGCAAGTATAATTTTTTCCCCGTCGAAGGCAACTTCCTGCCCGCTTCTTTTAATAATTCTCAACATATATTTATCAACCCTTTGCTATACTTGTTTGCAATATGTATCTTCAAATTCTGGAACAGACATCGGTTTTGCAAAATAGAATCCCTGAAATAATTCGCAGCCGATGTTTTGCAAAAATGAGACCTGATCAGGGGTTTCTACCCCTTCTGTGATAACGGTCAGATTCAAATCCTTAGCGAGTTCGACAATCATCCGCAGAATCTTCTCTGCCCGATGCATGGAATCGTCATTCTTAAGGAAAGCCATATCGATTTTCAAAGCATCCACCGCAATGTGTTTTAAGACATTTAGGGAGGAAATGCCATCGCCAAAGTCATCCATCTCAATGATAAAACCGGCGTCCTGCAGGCTCTGAATCTGCTCTAACTGGCGGTTGAGATGTGACATCAGGGTCGTCTCTGTAATCTCAAGCCTGAGGTTAGAAGCGGAAATTCCATAGCGCTCCACTAAATCGAGCAGGACTTTTGTGACATCCATATAGAAAAAGTCTTTCGGCGAGATGTTCACAGAGATATAAAGGTCTTCCCGCCCGATGGATTTCCATTTTTGAAGTTCCTTACAGACGAGTTCCCAGATGTATTGGTCTAAGGACATAATCATACTGTTTTTCTCAAATGCACGGATAAATTCCCGCGGCGGGATAATGCCCCACTGCGGATGAATCCAGCGCGCAAGAGCTTCAGCGCCCTTAATGCTGCCGTTCCTGTCGACCTGAGGCTGCAGATAAATCTGAATCTGCCCACTATTCATGGCGTTAGCAGCCTCACCGGTCAGCCTCTGCTCGGAGAGGACGTTGTTGCGCAGCTCTTCATTGTAGTAAGCAATCTTTTTCTGATAGTCGTCCTTGATGGTCTCAAGCGCTAAAAGTGCGCGGTCACACATGATGGAGACAGGAAGCGTTGGATTGGTAATCTCGTACACACCGACATGAATGTGAATCGGATAGGAATAGTTTGCTTCGATGCTGGCTACTTCTCTCGGCCCTTTTAAAAAGATCTCTTCGTGGTAATCTTTTTTGGCAATCAGGATGCCAAAGCGGTCGTTCTCAAGGCGTCCGTAAATCTGTCCCGGGTGCGTGAGTTCTTTGAGTGCGGTCGAAATCTTGATGAGAAGTTCATTTCCGTGTTCCGGGCCAAAGACATCATTGATGATTTTAAAATTTCGTATGTCGGAGCAAATCATAAGGAAGCGTTCGTTTGGATGGCTTTTTAAATGCTGCCCTACGGCTTCAAAGAAATATTCTTTGTTGTAGAGACCGGTCAGTAAGTCGTGAGTCGCCCGGAAATGTTCTTTTTGAAGCGTATTGGTATCATCGGTTCTGTCACGCAGTGTGAGAAAACTACCTACATACTTGGATTTTTTATCAATCAGACGGTGGAAGGTGATGCGAAGATGAACCTCCTTCCCATCGATAATCTCTTTACAGTTGTGGCTGAAATCGCCGCACATGGACAGCATCTGGTTTCCGGTCCATCGAAGCAGAGCTGCCGATTTTTCCGCGTCCGACATCTGTCCGATTTTTAAGAAATCGTCCGCTTTCTCATTGTAGTAGATGCAGTTGCCCTTCACGTCGAACAGAATCATCGCGTCGTCAGACCGTTTGGCGACAAGCGCTAAGGTATTGTCAATCAAATCGTTCGGCATGTATGTCAGCGCATAGTAATAAATCAGAGTACCGCCGATTGCGAACAGAATCATGGATATATCGTAAGGCTGCTCGGTAAAGACGAACAGACCGTTTAAGAGCATGATGGAAATAAAGATTGCAAGTACGACATAGTATTTGCGCTTGTATAAGGATGGGGATGTAAAAATTTTATGTGCCAGCAGCCAGAAGACAATAATCAATTGAAAGTATGAAAGCACCATATGAATACTGTAGGCAGGGCGGGTGATGACATGAAAATAAGGGGTGCCGTCTGCAAAGGTGTGGCATCGGATGCCATAGGCATGCCCAAATTTTAAGTGCAGCAAAAAAGATGCGGTATCAATCAGTAAAATAATCCGCAGAACTTTAGTGTGGGATGCGGTGATGTAAGGATTGCTGGTATATTCGATTGTGAAGGCTAACAAAGAATAAATCAGCCAGTCAAAACTGATAAAAAAGAATGCATAGATGACATTGCTGGTATCCGGAGTCGTGGACAGAAGGAGACCAATATTTGTGAGCATGGAAAAAACGGCTGCCGAAAGCATATTCCTCAGCTTTTTTGCTATGATTCTGCTGTCTCTGGTAGCTTTTCCAATACAAATAAGTAATATGATTGTAGATATTGCCATGATAAAAAGATATAAGTATCTCACACCTGCACCTCGCCCATTTTTAGTTAAATTCTGTCTTATTTTCCAGTAAAAAACGTTATTTATATGATATTTTATTCTACCATTTTTACAATGTTTTTGCTACAAAAAAAATCGCTCAGACGGCTGACTGAGCGATTTCTTCCAATTTATTGCGAATTTGTCATTATCGACAAATCTGCCATCAGTGACAACCGCCGCGGCATTTGCCGCAGTCACCGCCGCACTGAATGGACTTTCCGTTTTTTTTGTCGTGCACCATACTGTTGATGATAAGTGCAACAAGAATCAGGAGTCCTGCTCCAACTAAAAATGTACCCATATTATTTTGCTCCAACTGCGGCTTTACCGCTGAATTTTAAGGTTGTGCTCTCCCTGTAAGGGCGGAACAAGAGATAGATAAAAGCGATGATTACGACAAACGCAACTACAGTTCCGATGCCAAATGCACCGGTGGTAATCAGAGTGCCAATCTGGTAGATGCAAAGGGATACCAGATAAGCTAAGCCGCACTGATAACCGATTGCGAACCAGAACCATTTTGCATTGTTCATCTCGCGCTTGATTGCGCCCATCGCTGCGAAACATGGTGCGCAGAGCAGATTAAACACAAGGAATCCGTACGCCGCAACCGGTGTCATGACAGCGGCGAGATTGCCCCAGATTTCATCTCCGTTCTCTGCTACCTCCGCAAAGCCGTACAGCATACCGAAAGTTGCAACTACATTCTCTTTTGCAATCAGTCCTGTGACGGCAGCGACTGCCATCTTCCAGCCCTCGCCTGCCTGTGTCCAGCCGAGAGGTGCAAAAATCCATGCGATTGCGCTTCCAATCTTAGCTAAGATACTGCTGTCTAGCTGTTCTGCTTCCAACATGCCAAAACTTCCGTCCACCCAGCCGAAACTCATCAAAAACCACAGTACGATGGTGGATAAAAGAATGATGGTGCCGGCTTTTTTGATGAAGGACCAGCCGCGCTCCCACATGCTTCTCAGCACGTTGCTGACGGTCGGCCAGTGGTAGGCAGGCAGCTCCATGACGAAGGGAGCCGGATCGCCGGCGAACATTTTCGTCTTTTTCAGGATGATACCGGAGCAGATGATGGCTGCAATACCGACAAAGTAGGCGCTCCATGCGACCCATCCGGCATTCCCGAAGAACGCACCTGCAATCAGTCCGATAATCGGAAGTTTTGCACCGCAAGGTACGAAGGTTGTCGTCATGATGGTCATTTTGCGGTCTCTGTCACTCTCGATGGTGCGGGATGCCATGATACCCGGAACGCCGCAGCCGGAACCGATCAACATCGGGATAAACGATTTCCCAGAAAGACCGAATTTGCGGAAAATACGATCCATGATAAAAGCGACACGCGCCATATATCCACAGCTCTCTAAGAAAGCGAGGAAGATGAACAGGACTAACATCTGCGGTACGAAGCCGAGGACGGCGCCGACACCTGCCACGATACCGTCTAAGATCAATCCCTGCAGCCAGTCTGCGCAACCGATTGCGTTCAAGCCGATCTCAATGGCAGGAGGGATAATCTCGCCGAAGAGAACATCGTTCGTCCAATCTGTCACGAAGGCTCCGACTGTTGTGACAGATATATAATAGACGAGGAACATGACAGCGGCAAAGATTGGGAGTGCCAGCCATCTGTTCGTCACAATCCGGTCAATCTTGTCAGAGATGGTCAATTTCCGGGCATTGGAAGCCTTTTTGACACAATCTCCGATGATGGAGGATATGTAGACATAGCGCTCGTTTGTGATGATGCTCTCGGTATCGTCGTCGAACTCCTCCTCTAAAGTCTTGATCTCGGTGGATACATCCGGAACATGTTTCATCTGAGTTGCAATTTTGTCATCTTTTTCGAGCAGCTTGATGGCGAAGAAACGCTTCTGCGCCTCAGGAATGTCGGAAGATAACTTATCGCTGACCGCCCCGATGATGCTCTCCACTTCCGCGGCAAACTCATGAACGCGTGTATTTGCTTTTTTGCGCCCGGCAACTGCGACGGCGCGCTCGGCAGCCTCTTTGATGCCGGTGCCCTTCAAGGCGGAGATTTCTACGACCTCACAGCCGAGTTTTTCACTGAGCTTTTTGGTGTCGATGGCATCGCCTGTCTTTTCTAATACGTCCATCATGTTGATTGCCATGACAACCGGGATACCAAGCTCTAAGAGCTGTGTGGAGAGATAGAGATTTCGCTCGATGTTTGTTCCGTCTACGATGTTTAAAATCGCGTCCGGGCGCTCCGCGATGAGGTAATTTCTCGCGACAACCTCCTCTAATGTATAGGGAGATAAAGAGTAGATACCCGGCAAATCCATGATGGTGACCTCTTTGTTCCCTTTCAGTTTTCCTTCTTTTTTCTCGACTGTGACACCCGGCCAGTTTCCAACGAACTGGTTTGAACCGGTCAGCGCATTGAACAATGTCGTCTTACCACAGTTCGGATTTCCTGCTAAAGCAATTTTTAGTGACATTTTCCATACTCCTTTTTTTCTGGCAGGCGGTTTGCCTTGCCTATCGTTAATTTAATGTTTCTATCAAATGTTAGCAAAAACTAACTTGTGAGCAAAAAAATTAGTCCACCAAGATCATTTCTGCATCCGCTTTTCTGAGAGAGAGCTCATATCCTCTCACGGTCACCTCCACGGGATCCCCGAGCGGGGCAACTTTTCTCACGAAGATATCGACTCCCTTTGTGATGCCCATATCCATGATACGTCTTCGAACCGGACCTTCACCGGTCAGTTTAGAGACTTTGACGGTCTCACCGACAGCGGTTTCTTTTAATGTTTTCATAAAATCCTCCTTGTTTATACCATAATTTTATTTGCCATATCTTTTCCAATAGCGACGCGTGAGTCTTTGACGTTGACAATCATATTGCCGCCAATCTGCGAAACAACTGTTACCGTACCGCCCGCAACGAAGCCCAGATTCTCGAGGAATCTTCTCACGTCCTCCCTGCCGCCGACTTTTTTGATTACATTGAGTTCTCCTTCTTTGACCATTGTTAAAGGCATCATTCTCACCCTCGTCTTTCTTGTAAAAAACACATTTTCCGGAAAGCGGTTCTATCTCACTCTCCAAGGTTAGTATATGCTAACATACATTAGAAGTCAATAACTTTTTTGAAAAAAGTGGAAAGAATTGGAAAATATTACATCAGTGACTGAAAGACCATTTACCATACGTAGAACAGGAAATAGAGAACCATACCTGAATTTAAGATTGTAACTTTAAATTTATCTTTTTTTCAATTGTAATCGCACCGGCATCTAACTTCATTTTAGATTTGAACACATTGATACTTTTTTGCACAGAAAGAACCCACCGGAACAAATTTCCTTATCTATTTGAAACAAGTAGGGGGATATGGTATAATGTCGTTAGACATTATTCGTAAGAAAGTAATGAGGTGTATCAAAATGAGCGGAAATGAATCTGCGGAGAATTATTTAGAGACAATTTTAGTGCTGAGCAAAAGGCTTCCGGTAGTGCGTTCTGTTGATATTTGTGCAGAACTGGGTTATAAAAAATCGAGTGTCAGTATTGCGATGAAGAATCTGCGGGAGAAGGGACACATCACAGTCACAGACGCCGGATTTATTTATCTGACCGACTCTGGAAAAGAGATTGCGGAGATGATCTATGAGCGTCATGAACTGCTCTCCGCCTGGCTGGTAAAACTTGGTGTATCGGAGAGCGTTGCGACGGAGGATGCCTGCAAGATGGAGCACGTCATCAGCAAAGAGAGTTTTGAGGCAATCAAAAAGCATGTGAACCGGGCTTAATGTCCGGGACACATGCTTTTTTATCGAATAGGAAATTCCTATTCGATAAAAACCCTGCGGGTGGGATGCGCACAGATGCGTATGGAAGATACCGCTGCGCGGTCGCATCTGGAGCGCAAACCGTGCAAGCAGTCAATCCTGAGGGGGAGCTGAGGAGGGCTTGCACGCTTTGATTTGTCGCAGTCTGCGGTTGCAATGGATGCCGACCATCAGCAGAACCGGGAAGAGGACGCCTGCGAGGATGCCTTTGTGAAAATCGTCCCCAAAGAGGCTCGACACCTCCCCTACCACGGTCGGACCGCCGGAGCAACCGAGATCTCCCGCGAGGGCGAGGAGCGCAAACAGCGCCGTTCCGCCGTTTTTTAAGGAGGCGGCTGCCATGCTGAAAGTTCCCGGCCAAAGAATTCCAACGGAAAAACCGCAGATGCCGCAGCCGATGAGACCGACGGCAGGATGCGGGACAAGGGCGAGCAGAAGATAGGAAAAAATACACAACAGTCCGCTTCCAACCATTGCAGTATGTAGTTTAATCTGGGCACCGTATTTACCATAGAGGAAGCGGGAAAGTCCCATGAAGACAGAAAATGAGAGCGGCCCGGTCAGGTCTCCGACGGTTTTGCTGACGCCTAGCGCCTGCTCGGCAAAGGTGGACGCCCACTGGCTGACCGCCTGTTCGCTTGCGCCGGCGCATACCATCAAAAGCATCAGAACCCAGAATATTTTTTCCCGAAATAAATCTTTTATGCTCATGCCCTCTTCGCCCTCCTCGATGAGCGGAGCGATTGGAACCTGCGTGAAAAAGATTCCGTTTGCAATCGGGACGAGCATCCACATCAGAGTGAGAATTTTCCAGTTTGCAGTGCCGAACGCCGCAAAAAAGAGGGTCGAGATGAGAACGACGCCCACGCAGCCCCAGCAGTAGAAGGAGTGGAGCATGCTCATCGTCTGTTCTTTGTGTTCGGTCGGGCACGCTTCCACAATCGGGCTGATCAATACTTCAAGCAGTCCCCCGCCGATGGCATAGACCATGACGGAAATCAGGATGCCGGCAAAAGAATTGTCCATGATTTCCGGTAGAATCACCAGAAGAAGAAAACCGGACGCCGCAAAAACATGGGCTAAGATGGCTGAGGCCCGATAACCGATACGGTCGATAAAACCGACGGAGAGGAAATCTACGAGCAGCTGCAGACCGAAATTGATTGTGACAAGCAGCGTAATCTGTGACAGTGGAATGCCGTAATCTTTTTGAAAGGTTACAAAAAGCAGCGGTACAAAACTGTTGACCACAGCCTGCACAATATAACCGATAAAGCATGCATAAAGTGTTTTGTAGGGTTGTTTCACGAAGGCCTATCAGTTAATGTTTTGATCTTGTGGCTCACA